>NZ_LZKV01000256.1:0-4281 GCF_001672995.1 Mycobacterium sp. 1482292.6
GCTGACCCTGCGGCTGGCCTCCGAGATGCTGGAGCTGGCCGGGATCGCCGACCGCGACCCCGCCGACACCCTGCGCGACGGCACCGCGATGGACCGGTTCCGCCGGCTCGTCGCGGCCCAGGGCGGCGATCTGTCGGTGCCGTTGCCCCTCGGTCGGCATGCCGAGACCGTGACCGCGCCCCGGGGCGGCACAATGGGCGATATCGACGCGATGGCAGTGGGGCTGGGGGCATGGCGGCTCGGCGCGGGCAGGTCCCGCCCGGGCGAGCGGGTGCAGCTGGGCGCGGGGATCCGGATCCACCGCCGGCCCGGCGAACCGGTCACCGCCGGCGAGCCGTTGTTCACCCTCTACACCGACACCCCGGAGCGTTTCGGTGCCGCGCTGGCCGAGCTGGACGGCGGGTGGAGCGTCGGCGACACGGCCCCGACTCCCCGGCCGCTGATCATCGATCGGATCATGACATGACCGCACCGCTGGGCCTCGAGCAGATCAGGAAGGCCCCCAAGGCCCTGCTGCATGATCACCTCGACGGCGGCCTGCGCCCGTCGACGGTGCTGGAGATCGCCGGGCAGATCGGTTACGACGGGCTGCCCGCCACCGACGTCGACGAGCTGGCGACGTGGTTTCGCACCCGTTCGCACAGCGGCTCGCTGGAGCGCTACTTAGAGCCGTTCTCGCACACCGTCGCGGTGATGCAGACGCCCGAGGCGCTGCACCGGGTCGCCTACGAGTGCGTAGAAGATCTGGCCGAGGACTCGGTGGTGTACGCCGAGATCCGGTTCGCGCCCGAACTGCACATCGACCGCGGGCTGTCTTTCGATGCGATCGTCGACGCCGTGCTGGCCGGCTTCGCCGACGGTGAGAAGGCCTGCGCCGCGGCCGGGCGCCCGATCGTGGTGCGCCTGCTGGTCACCGCGATGCGGCACGCGGCGGTGTCCCGGGAGATCGCCGAGCTGGCAATCCGGTTCCGGGACAAGGGAGTTGTCGGGTTCGACATCGCCGGCGCCGAGGCGGGCAACCCACCGACCCGGCACCTGGACGCTTTCGAATACATGCGAGACCACAACGCGCGCTTCACCATTCACGCCGGTGAGGCGTTCGGCCTGCCGTCCATTCACGAGGCGATCGCCTTTTGCGGGGCGGACCGGCTGGGCCATGGGGTGCGCATCGTCGACGACATCGAGGTGCTGGGCGACGGCAAGGTCCGGCTGGGTCAACAAGCATCCATCTTGCGGGACAAGCGAATTCCGCTGGAGCTGTGCCCCAGCTCCAACGTGCAGACCGGTGCCGTCAACAGCATCGCCGAGCATCCGTTCGATCTGCTGGCCCGCACCCGCTTCCGGGTGACTGTGAACACCGACAACCGGCTGATGAGCGACACCTTCATGAGCCGCGAAATGCACCGGCTGGTCGAGGCTTTCGGCTACGGATGGAGCGACCTCGAGCGGTTCACCATCAACGCGATGAAGTCAGCGTTCATCCCGTTCGACGAGCGGCTGGCGATCATCGACGAGGTGATCAAGCCGCGCTATGCCGTGCTGATCGGCTAGCGGCTCACCGTCATATGTGCCCCGGCATCCCGATGTCGGGGTCGGCCGGTGCCGCGGGCGCGACCGGCACTGCCGGCGGCGCGACGGGCGGCGGCGCGATCGGCGCCTGGTCCACCGGCGGCGGTGGGGCCGCGGGCGGCGGCGGGGCGATCTGCGGGGCGGCCGCCGGCGGCAGCGCGTACGGGCCTCCGGCGCACACGGGATTGGCGGGCTGGCTGATGCATGCGGTATCCGCCGGGCCGGTGGGGGCGGCGTCGGCGGCGTACGGCCCACCCTGACACTGCGCGACCTCTGGCATCGCCACACATCGGGGATCGGACGGGTTGGTCGGCAGGCCGGGATCGGGATTATCTTGCGGCGCAACGAGGATTCGCGCGGCCGGCGCGGGCATCGCGTTCGCCCGTGCGCCCGCACCCGCCGCGGCGACCGCGATCAGCGCTGCGGCCACAACCGTTTTCGCCATCACGTCGCGGACTCCTGTAGAGATCGTCCAAGCCATCGTGCCCCCAGCTACGGGCCCGGCACGGCTTGTCCGGGCTGTCGATCAGTCTGCGCCATGCGCGCCAGATCCGGTAGCCCATAACGGGTCCGGCTCCACCGACAGCCCCATGGCCCGCACCGTGCTGGCCAGGTGGGTCTGCACCGCCCGGAGCGCCCGCGGCAGGTCGCCGTCGCGCAGGGCCTCGGCGATGCCCCGATGCTCGGCCATGATCGTGGCCACCCGATCGGGTTCACGCAGCGCCGATTCCCCGATCATCCGCATCTGGCGGTCGCGCAGCGTCGAGTAGAAGTTGGACAGGATCGCGTTGCCCGACTCTTCCAGGGTGATGGCGTGGAAGGCGCGGTCGGACTCCAGGAATTCCCGCCAGTCGGCGGCCGCCGCGGCCGCACCCTGCCGTCGCAGCTCGCCGGATTGCCGTTCGAAGACCACGGCCCACACGGCGGGACCGCGTCCCACCACCTTGGCCGCCGCGAACTGCTCGAGCACCAGCCGGGCCTCCATCACCGCGCGGACCTCGCCGGGCGAGACCGGGACCACCAGGGCGCCGCGCTGGGGATACAACCGCAACAGCCCCTCGGCCTCGAGGCGCAGGAACGCCTCGCGCACCGGGGTGCGTGACATCCCCAGCGCGGTCGCGACGTCGCCTTCGCTGATCAGCTCGCCGCCGGCGAACTCGCCGGTGAGGATCTGGGCCTTGACGTGATCCAGCGCGCGATCCTTGGCCGTGCCCGGCCGCGGGCTCTTCGCCGCCATACCGCCCCGCTCTGGTAGCTAAGTCGTATCTCAAGGGTGCTCCTGACCGTACACGAGCCTTCTTTTACCAGGGCATATTGACACTAAGATACAAGATAAATACTATTCGGATACGAGAGATGCCCAAGCGGTGAGGAGACCGAGATGGCCACGACGCAGACATTGACCCCGAACCTGGATCCGACGGTCCCGGCACCGATGATCAACGTGGCCGAATACGGGTTCGAGGGCCGCTTCGAAGAGTGGGCCGCCCAGGCCGAGTACTTCGAGTACTCCAAGGCGGCCAACCCGATCGGGTCGGGGCACGTCCCCGCGGTTCCGCTGCGCCGGTTCGATCCCGAGCTCTACCTCGATGCCGCAACCGGCGTGATCCCGCTGGACCTGTCCCGGGAGCTGGGCATCGGCACCGGCGCGGCGACCAGCCCGGCGCTGCTGGCCAACTTCGTCAGCATCCGCGCAGGCGAGCACATCGACACCAGCCCCAACGCCACCTCGCAGCTGTACTACGTGCTGTACGGGCGCGGCTTCGCGGCGGTCAACGGCCGGCTGGTCGAGTGGGAGAAGGGCGACTTCGTGACGTTGCCCGCCGGTTGCCGGTCGGTGTTCTACGCCGCCGCCGACACGGCCATGTACTGGGTGCACGACGAGCCGTTGATGCGATACCTGGGCGCCGAGGCCACCCGGCCGCGCTTCGAGGCGACCAAGTTCCGCCGCGCCGACGCGGTGGCCAAGCTCGAGGAGATCGCCGCGCGCCCCGGCGCCAACGAGAAGAGCCGGGTGAGCGTGCTGTTGGCCAACGCCGATCAGGAGCAGACGCTGACCATCACGCACGTGCTGTGGGCCATGTTCGGGGTGCTGCCGCCCAACCAGGTCCAGCGCCCGCACCGGCACCAGTCGGTCGCGCTGGATCTCATCCTCGACGCCCCGGCGTCCGGCTGCTACACGCTGCTGGGCACCCGCCTCGACTCCCGCGGCGACATCGTCGATCCCATCCGGGTGGACTGGCGGGCGGGTTGCGCCTTCACCACCCCGCCGGGCATGTGGCACGCCCACTACAACGAGACCGACGAGGCCGCCCACCTGATTCCCGTTCAGGACGCCGGGCTGCACACCCACCTGCGCAGCCTGGACATCAAGTTCACCCAGCGCCGCGACCTGGCCGGGTGATCCCCCGGCGGCGGCCCATGCACCGCCGGAGTTCGGCGAATAGTGTGGCTGGACATGAAGGTGCCCCTGCTGGGACCGGTGTCGCTCACGGGCTTCCAGAACGCCTGGTTCTTCCTGGTCCTGTTGATCGTGCTGCTGGTGATCGGCCTTTACGTCGTGCAGCAGTTCGCCCGTCGTCGCCGGGTGCTGCGCTTCGCCAACATGGAGGTGCTGGAGCGGGTCGCGCCGCCGCGGCCAAGCAAGTGGCGTCACGTGCCGACCATCCTGCTGGCCGCCGCGCTGGTGTTGCTGACCACCGCGATGGCGGG
>NZ_LZKV01000257.1:0-9497 GCF_001672995.1 Mycobacterium sp. 1482292.6
GCCATCACTTGTTCGTTGCTCATCGGTGTTCTCCTGTCCCGGTGGTGGGGATGCCGGGGTACGGCCGCGGAGGGTGACGAGCTGCAGACGCTGCGCGGCGCCGCCGCGGCCGTCGTCAAGAACATGTCGGCCTCGCTGGACGTGCCGACGGCGACCAGCGTGCGCGCCGTGCCCGCCAAGCTGATGATCGACAACCGGATCGTCATCAACAACCAGCTCAAGCGCACCCGCGGCGGCAAGATCTCGTTCACCCACCTGCTGGGCTATGCGCTGGTGCAGGCGATCAAGAAGTTCCCGAACATGAATCGGCACTACGCCGAGATCGACGGCAAGCCCACCGCGGTGACGCCGGCGCACACCAACCTGGGCCTGGCCATCGACCTGCAGGGCAAGGACGGCAAGCGTTCCCTGGTGGTCGCCGGGATCAAGGGCTGCGAAACCATGCGGTTCGCGCAGTTCGTCACCGCCTACGAAGACATCGTGCGGCGCGCCCGCGACGGCAAGCTGACCGCCGAAGACTTTGCGGGCGTGACCATTTCGCTGACCAACCCGGGCACCATCGGCACCGTGCACTCGGTGCCGCGGCTGATGAACGGCCAGGGCGCCATCATCGGGGTGGGCGCCATGGAATACCCCGCCGAGTTCCAGGGCGCCAGCGAGGAACGCATCGCCGAGCTGGGCATCGGCAAGCTGATCACCCTGACCTCGACCTACGACCACCGCATCATCCAGGGCGCGGAGTCCGGCGACTTCCTGCGCACCATCCACGAGATGCTGCTCTCGGACGCGTTCTGGGACGAGATCTTCCGCGAGCTGGGCAACCCGTACCTGCCGGTGCGCTGGAGCACCGACAACCCGGATTCGATCGTCGACAAGAACGCCCGGGTGATGGAGTTGATCGCGGCCTACCGCAATCGCGGTCACCTGATGGCCGACATCGACCCGCTGCGCTTGGACGGCAGCCGGTTCCGCAGCCACCCCGACCTCGAGATCCTCAATCACGGCCTGACGCTGTGGGACCTGGACCGGGTGTTCAAGGTCAACGGTTTCGCCGGTTGCGAATACAAGAAACTGCGCGACGTGCTGGGTCTGTTGCGCGACGCCTACTGCCGCCACATCGGCGTGGAATACACCCACATTCTCGAACCCTCGCAGCAGGAATGGCTGCAGCAGCGCGTCGAGACCAAGCATGTCAAGCCGACGGTGGCCGAGCAGAAGTTCATCCTGAGCAAGCTGAACGCGGCCGAGGCCTTCGAGACCTTCCTGCAGACCAAATATGTTGGCCAGAAACGGTTTTCGCTGGAAGGCGCGGAAAGCATCATTCCGATGATGGACGCGGCGATCGACCAGTGCGCCGAGCACGGCCTCGACGAGGTGGTCATCGGCATGCCGCACCGCGGCCGGCTCAACGTGCTGGCCAACATCGTCGGCAAGCCGTACTCGCAGATCTTCTCCGAGTTCGAGGGCAACCTCAACCCGGCGCAGGCCCACGGCTCCGGCGACGTCAAGTACCACCTGGGCGCCACCGGCGTGTACCTACAGATGTTCGGCGACAACGACATTCAGGTGTCGTTGACGGCCAACCCGTCGCACCTGGAAGCCGTCGACCCGGTGCTCGAGGGTCTGGTGCGCGCCAAGCAGGACCTGCTCGACCACGGCGCCGAGGACCAAGGGGACGAAAAGGCCTTCTCTGTGGTGCCGATGATGCTGCACGGCGACGCCGCGTTCGCCGGTCAGGGCGTGGTCGCCGAGACGCTGAACCTGGCCAACCTGCCCGGTTATCGCGTCGGCGGCACCATCCACATCATCGCCAACAACCAGATCGGCTTCACCACCGCGCCGGAGTATTCGCGGTCCAGCGAGTACTGCACCGACGTCGCGAAGATGATCGGGGCGCCGATCTTTCACGTCAACGGCGACGACCCGGAAGCGTGCGCGTGGGTGGCCAAGCTGGCCGTCGATTTCCGGCAGGAGTTCAAGAAGGACGTCGTCATCGACATGCTGTGCTACCGCAAGCGCGGGCACAACGAGGGCGACGACCCGTCGATGACCAACCCGGCGATGTACGACGTCGTCGACATCAAGCGCGGGGTGCGCAAGAGCTACACCGAAGCCCTGATCGGCCGCGGCGACATCTCGATGAAGGAAGCCGAGGACGCGCTGCGCGACTACCAGGGCCAGCTGGAGCGGGTGTTCAACGAGGTCCGCGAGCTGGAGAAACACGGCGTGCAGCCCAGCGAGTCGGTCGAGGCGGACCAGATGCTGCCGGCCGGGCTGGCCACCGCGGTGGACAAGGCGCTGCTGGCCCGCATCGGTGACGCGTTCCTGGCCCTGCCCGACGGCTTCACCGCACACCCGCGGGTGCAGCCGGTGCTGGAGAAGCGGCGCGAGATGGCCTACGAGGGCAAGATCGACTGGGCGTTCGGCGAACTGCTGGCGCTGGGCTCGCTGGTGGCCGAGGGCAAGCTGGTGCGGCTCTCCGGGCAGGACACCCGCCGCGGCACCTTCTCCCAGCGGCACTCGGTGATCTTCGACCGCAACACCGGCGCCGAGTTCACGCCGCTCAAGCTGCTGGCGACCAACGCCGACGGCACCCCGACCGGCGGCAAGTTCCTGGTCTACGACTCGCCGCTGTCGGAGTACGCCGCCGTGGGCTTCGAGTACGGCTACACGGTGGGCAACCCTGACGCCCTGGTGTTGTGGGAGGCGCAGTTTGGCGACTTCGTCAACGGCGCGCAGTCGATCATCGACGAGTTCATCAGCTCCGGCGAGGCCAAGTGGGGCCAGCTGTCCAACGTTGTGCTGCTGCTGCCGCACGGCCACGAGGGTCAGGGTCCCGACCACACCTCGGGGCGCATCGAGCGCTTCCTGCAGCTGTGGGCGGAGGGGTCGATGACGATCGCGGTGCCCTCGACGCCGTCCAACTACTTCCACCTGTTGCGCCGGCACGCCCTCGACGGCGTGCAGCGTCCGCTGATCGTGTTCACCCCGAAGTCGATGCTGCGCAACAAGGCGGCGGTCAGCGACGTCCGAGACTTCACCGAGATCAAGTTCCGCTCGGTGCTCGAAGAGCCGACCTACGAGGATGGCATCGGTGACCGCGGCAAAGTCACCCGGGTCCTGCTGACCAGCGGCAAGCTCTATTACGAGCTGGTGGCCCGCAAGGCCAAGGACAACCGCGACGACGTGGCGATCGTGCGGATCGAGCAACTCGCTCCGCTGCCGAAGCGCCGGCTGAATGAAACGCTGGACCGCTACCCCAACGTGCAGCAATACTTCTGGGTCCAGGAGGAGCCGGCCAACCAGGGCGCCTGGCCGCGTTTCGGGCTGGAGCTGCCCGAGCTGCTGCCCGACAAGCTGACGGGCCTCAAGCGCATCTCGCGCCGGGCGATGTCGGCGCCGTCGTCGGGGTCGTCGAAGGTGCACGCCGTCGAGCAGCAGGAGATCCTCGACACGGCCTTCGCCTGACGGGCTTCGGTGACCCGCAGGTATCAGGGACCGCTGGTACCGGCTAGCCTCGACGCAAACGTGCCAAAGAAGGAAGGGTGCTCATGCAAGGGTTCGCCGGCAAGGTCGCGGTGGTGACGGGCGCGGGTTCGGGTATCGGGCAGGCGCTGGCCCTGGAGCTGGCCCGCTCGGGGGCCAAGGTGGCGATCAGCGACGTCGACCTCGAGGGCCTGGGCCAGACCGAGGAGCAGCTGAGGGCGATCGGCGCGTCGTTCAAGTCGGATCGGCTCGACGTGACCGAGCGCGAGGCCTTCCTGGCCTACGCCGACGGCGTCAAGGAGCACTTCGGGAAGGTCAACCAGATCTACAACAACGCCGGCATCGCCTTCACCGGCGACGTGGAGGTCAGCCAGTTCAAGGACATCGAACGGGTGATGGACGTCGACTTCTGGGGCGTCGTCAACGGCACCAAGGCGTTCCTCCCGCACCTGATCGCCTCCGGCGACGGCCACGTCGTCAACGTGTCCAGCGTGTTCGGGCTGTTCTCGGTGCCCGGGCAGGCGGCGTACAACTCGGCCAAGTTCGCCGTGCGGGGCTTCACCGAGGCGCTGCGGCAGGAGATGGTCGCGGCCGGCCACCCGGTGGCGGTCACCACGGTGCACCCGGGTGGCATCAAGACCGCGATCGCGCGCAACGCGACGGCCGCCGAGGGGCTCGACCCCGAGCAGCTCGCGAAGCTGTTCGACAAGCGGCTCGCCAGGACCAGCCCGCAGCGCGCCGCCCAGATCATCCTGGACGCGGTCCGCAAGAAGAAGGCCCGGGTGCTGGTCGGCACGGACGCCAAACTCCTGGACGTGATGGTGCGGCTGGCGGGCCCGTACTACCAGCAGCTCTTCGGCCCGGTGATGGGCCGGTTGCTGCCCAAGCAGTGATCGATCTCTCAGTGTCGAGGGTCGCCGATTCACCGTTTCGCCCTGCTGTAGCCAGCATCGCTGGTAACGATTAGCGTCAAGCGGTTAACCCTGGTCGAGGGAGTTTGCATGGATAGGTTCGCCGGCAAGGTCGCCGTGGTCACCGGAGCGGGTTCCGGTATCGGCCAGGCGTTGGCGGTCGAGCTGGGCCGGGCCGGTGCCAAGGTGGCGATCAGCGACGTCGACACCGAGGGGCTGGCCCAGACCGCCGAACAGCTGACGGCGATCGGCGCGGCGTTCAAGTCGGACCGGCTCGACGTGACCGAACGCGAGGCCTTCCTGGCCTACGCCGACGCCGTCAACGAGCACTTCGGCCAGGTCAACCAGATCTACAACAACGCCGGCATCACCTTCATCGGTTCCATCGAGGACAGCCGGTTCAAGGACATCGAGCGGGTGATCGACGTCGACTACTGGGGCGTCGTCAACGGCACCAAGGCCTTCCTTCCGCACCTGATCGCCTCCGGTGACGGGCACGTCATCAACATCTCGAGCGCGCTGGGCCTGTTCTCCGCGCCCGGCCAGGCGGCCTACGTCTCGGCCAAGTTCGCCGTCCGCGGCTTTACCGAGTCGCTGCATCTGGAGATGGCCCGCGCCGGGCACCCGGTGCGGGTGACGACGGTGCACCCGGGCGGCATCAAGACCGCGTTCGCCCGCAACGCCACCGGCGTCGAGGGCCTCGACCATGCCGAGTTGGCCACCGTGTTCGAGGAGCAGCAGGCCAAGACCACCCCGCAGCGGGCCGCCGAGCTCATCCTCGAAGGCGTGCGCAAGAACAAGGCGCGGGTGCTGGTCGGTCCGGACGTCAAGGCGATGGACCTGCTGGTGCGGCTCGCCGGACCGAACTACGAGCGGCTGGTCGGTGGCCCCGTGATGAGCCGGGTCAAGGACTTCGTCACCCGGTTGCTGCCGAAGCGCTGACCCGGTCGATGAGCGCGTGGATACGCGCGAGAGAGGGCCGGGGCACGTCAGCCTTGATCGTCAGCGGCCGAGCGGATGCTCGGCCAGCCAGCCTCCCGCCACCGCCTGCGGGTCGGCACCCGCGCGCACCTGGCGGCGCATCTCGACCAGGGCGGCGGTGTCCAGCACGCCGGCCACCTCGTTGATCGCCAGCAACTGCCGTTCGCTCAACGCGTTGCGCCGATACAGCGGCACCACGTTCTCCGCGCGGATCAGCGCGGGCTTGCCGTCGGCCAGCGCGACCAGGTCGCCGGGCACGCCCGGGTCGGCCGTGGTGGTCCACCCGGCGGTCAGCTGGCCGGACCTGATCGCGGCGAACATCGTTGCCTTGTCCGGGTATTCGCGCGGGGCGGCGAGCCGGCAGGCGCCGATCGCCGACGGTTCCGGCTGCCCGCCGACAGCGCCGACGACGAGGTCGTCGCAGTGCCGGGGCAGCGTGCTCAGGTCCGCGCTGACCTCGCTGCCGCCCCAGGACTTGGCCGTCGGCTGGCTCACCAGCAACACGGGCTTGTCCTCCGCGGCCGTCGTGTAGTCCCCCGCCACGACACCCTCGGGCAGCGCGGCGATCATCGCGCGGTAGACGTCTTTGTCCGACATTGCCGTCGCGCCGGGCTGCAACGCCTGCAACACGCGGCCGGTGAAGGCGGGCACGACGGTGACTGCGCCCGAATCCAATTGGGCCTTCGGGTCGGTGGTCGCCTGGAACCGCGCACCGAATCCGTATGACCGCAAGGCGGCGACGTAGACGCCGGCCAGCAGCGCCGAGTCGGCGTCCGGGCGGGAACCGACCACCACCTCGGCACGGGCCCGGCGGTCACCGGTGTCGGTTGCGCAACCGGCCACAGCCACCACGGCGGCGAGCAGCGGCACCGCCAGCCTGCCGATTCTCACCCCCCGGCGACGGTCGTGTCTGAGGCTTCCGTGGCCAGCGCCACCGCGGAGGCGACCGCTTCCCCGACCCGCGTGTCCAGCGGGCTGGGAACGATGCGGTCGAGCGCCAGGTCGTCGCTGACGACGGAGAAGATCGCCTCGGCCGCGGCGACCATCATCTTTTCGGTGATCCGCCGGGCACCGGCCTCCAGCGCACCGCGGAACACCCCGGGGAAGGCCAGCACGTTGTTGATCTGATTCGGGAAATCGCTGCGGCCGGTGGCCACCACCGAGGCGTACTTGGCCGCGATCTGCGGGTGGATCTCGGGGTCGGGGTTGGACAGCGCGAACACGATCCCGCCCGGCGCCATGGTGGCGATCATCTCCTCGGGCACCACGCCCCCGGACAATCCGAGGAACACGTCGGCGCCCCGGACGGCTTCGGCCAGGCTGCCGGTCAGGCCGGCGGGGTTGGTGCGCTGCGCCAGCGCCACCTTGACGTCGTTCATGTCGTCGCGACCGGTGTGCAGGATGCCGCGCGAGTCGAGCACGGTGATGTCCGAAACACCCATCACCATCAGGAGATTGGTGCACGCGACGCCGGCCGCACCGGCCCCGGAGACCGCCACCTTCAGCGAGGTCATGTCGCGGCCGAGCAGCTTGCTGGCGCCCATCAGCGCGGCCAGCACCACGATCGCGGTGCCGTGCTGGTCGTCGTGCATCACCGGGCAGTCCAGCGCCTCGATGAGGCGACGCTCGATGTCGAAGCAGCGCGGCGCGGAGATGTCCTCGAGGTTGACGGCGCCGAAGGTCGGGCGCAGCCGCACCAGGGTTTCCACGATCTCGTCGGGATCCTTGGTGTCCAGCACGATCGGGATGGCGTTCAGCCCGCCGTACGCCTGGAACAGGGCGCACTTGCCTTCCATCACCGGCAGCGACGCCGCGGGGCCGATGTCACCGAGGCCCAGCACCGCGCTGCCGTCGCTGACCACGGCCACCAGCCGGTTCGCCCACGTGTAGCGGGCCGCCTGAGTGTGGTCGGCGGCGATCGCGCGGCTGACCTGCGCCACACCGGGCGTGTAGGCGATCGAGAGGGCGCGCTGGGTGTCCAGGGGCGACGTCAGGCCTACCGAAAGCTTGCCGCCGACGTGTGCCTCGAAGATCTCCGCATCGGTGATCACGCCCTGCTCGGCATGCGTCTGTATCGATTCAAGCAATTCGGACACGCGCTTCAGGGTACTGACTACCCATTAGTAGGCCTAATTGGTGATGTGGGTCGCAACGTCGGCCCGCCGCGGCCGCGATCGCGGCTAAATCAGCTTGAGCTCGGTGACGGCGCTGCGCTCGTCGGCCAGCTCGGCGGTGGTCTTGTCGATGCGGCCGCGGGAGAACTCGTCGATCTCCAGCCCCTGCACAATCGACCAGTTGCCGTCCTTGGTGGTCACCGGGAACGACGACACGATCCCCTCGGGCACGCCGTAGGAGCCGTCGGAGTAGACCGCCATCGAGACCCAGTCCCCCTCCGGGCTGCCCAGCAGCCAGGACCGGGCGGCGTCCACGGTCGCCGAAGCCGCCGAGGCCGCCGAGGAGGCGCCGCGCGCGTCGATGATCGCCGCGCCGCGCTTGGCGACGGTCGGGATGAAGTCGTTCTCGATCCAGTTCTGGTCGTTGACCACCTCGGCCGCGTTCTTGCCACCGACCTCGGCGTGGAAGATGTCGGGATACTGGGTGGCCGAGTGGTTGCCCCAGATGGTCACCTTCTTGATGTCGGTGACCGCGGCGCCGGTCTTCTTGGCCAGCTGCGAGATCGCCCGGTTGTGGTCCAGGCGGGTCAGCGCGGAGAACCGCTCCTTGGGGATGTCGGGGGCGTTGCTCAGCGCGATCAGCGCGTTGGTGTTGGCCGGGTTGCCGGTGACGCCGATGCGGACGTCGTCGGCGGCGACGGAATTGAGCGCCTTGCCCTGCGCGGTGAAGATCGCGCCGTTGGCCTCCAGCAGGTCGCTGCGCTCCATGCCCGGGCCGCGCGGCCGGGCGCCCACCAGCAGCGCCAGGTTGACGCCGTCGAAGATCTTGTTGGCGTCGGCGCCGATCTCCACGCCGGACAGCAGCGGGAACGCGCAGTCGTCGAGTTCCATCACGACGCCCTCGAGCGCCTTGAGCGCGGGCTCGATCTCAAGGAGCCGCAGCTCGATCGGGCGGTCGGGGCCCAGCAACGAGCCACTCGCCAGGCGGAACAACAGGCTGTAGCCGATCTGGCCGGCGGCGCCGGTGACAGCGACCTTGAGAGGACTTGCGCTCACGTCGATTTACTCCTTGTGGAGAAGTTCGTGCAGATTCGAGGTTTCGGCTCGAAACTAGCGCACTGCGCTCGGCCGCCGATCTCCGGTCCGCTACCAGGGCTTTCCCGACACCTGATCGTCGCGCTTTGAACAGCCGGGACGCGTAGCATGGAGCACCGCCTGATCGGACCTGCGCTTGGTGGGAGGTGGCTGTGTTCCAGGGATTCGACGCATTGCCCGAAGCGCTTCGGCCCCTCGCGCATGAACCGCAACCGAAGGCGGTCCCGGCCCCGAAGCCGCCCACCCAGACGCTGGTCGACTGCGCCGTCTACGCCGACGGCCAACGATTGCCCGGCAAGCTCGGTTACGCGGACGCACTGGATAAGGTGCGCGAGATCGAAACGCAGGGTCAGGAGGGATTCGTCTGGGTCGGACTGCGCGAACCCAGCCAGTCCGAGATGCAGGAAGTGGCCGACGTGTTCGGCCTGCACCCGCTGGCGGTGGAAGACGCGGTGTGCGCCCATCAGCGGCCCAAGGTGGAGCGCTACGACGACACCCTGTTCCTGGTCCTCAAGACCGTCAACTACGTCCCCCACGAATCGGTGGTGCTGGCCCGCGAGATCGTCGAGACCGGCGAGATCATGGTTTTCGTCGGGAGGGATTTCGTGGTCACCGTCCGCCACGGCGAACACGGCGGCCTGTCCGAGGTGCGCAAGCGGAT
The DNA here is from genome assembly GCF_001672995.1 of Mycobacterium sp. 1482292.6. NCBI lineage: Bacteria > Bacillati > Actinomycetota > Actinomycetes > Mycobacteriales > Mycobacteriaceae > Mycobacterium > Mycobacterium sp. 1482292.6. Next base: position 9,249 of record NZ_LZKV01000257.1, read on the forward strand.
GGATGGCGATCCCGAGCAGATGCGGCTGGGCCCCTACGCGGTGATGCACGCGATCGCCGACCACGTGGTGGACCACTACCTCGAGGTGAGCAGATAAATCGGCTCGACGTCGATCTTGCTGCCCGGGGCGAACGCCAGCCCCTCGATGCCGTCGATGTCGGCCAGCATCAGGCTGCTCACCTCGAGGTAGTGGTCCACCACGTGGTCGGCGATCGCGTGCATCACCGCGTAGGGGCCCAGCCGCATCTG
>NZ_LZKV01000258.1:0-1848 GCF_001672995.1 Mycobacterium sp. 1482292.6
TGCCGGGCCCGCATCAGCACCGCGACCGGCAGCGCCGAGGCCACCGTCGAGATCACCGAGACCATGCTCCCCGGACATGCCGCCCTGCCCAACGGATTCGGGCTCGACTACATCGGCGACGACGGGCGCACCGTCACCGCGGGTGTCGCCCCGAACGCGCTCACCTCCACCGAATGGCGCGATCCCTACGCCGGCACGCCGTGGCACAAGCACGTCCCCGCCCGGATCGAGCCCGCGCAGGTGAGCGTCAGTTCCAGATCTTGACCCGCTTGTCCGGTTCCAGGAACAGCGCGCCAACATCGGCGCCGTCGAAGGCGTCGTAGAAGGCGTCCATGTTGCGCAGCACGCCGTTGCAGCGGAACTCCGGCGGCGAGTGCGGATCCACCGCCAGGCGCCGGATCGCCTCGGCCTCACGGGATTTGGTGCGCCATACCTGGGCCCACCCGTAGAACACCCGCTGCACGCCGGTCAGGCCGTCGATGACCGGAGCCGGCTGGCCGTTCAGTGACAACTGGTAGGCCAGCAGCGCGATCGACAAGCCGCCCAGGTCGCCGATGTTCTCCCCGACGGTGAACGCGCCGTTGACGTGGTGCTCGCTCGCCAGTGCCCGCGGCGTGTAGGCGTCGTACTGCTCGATGAGAGCCTTTGTGCGGGTGGCGAACTCGGCGCGGTCGGCGTCGGTCCACCAGTCCACCAGATTGCCGTCGCCGTCATATTTGGCGCCTTGGTCGTCGAAGCCGTGGCCGATCTCGTGGCCGATCACCGCGCCGATGCCACCGTAGTTGGCCGCGTCGTCGGCCTCGGCGTCGAAGAACGGCGGCTGCAAAATGGCTGCCGGAAAGACGATTTCGTTCATGCCCGGGTTGTAGTAGGCGTTGACGGTCTGCGGCGTCATGAACCACTCGTCCCTGTCCACCGGCCCGCCCAACTTGGCCAGCTCGCGGTCGTGGTTGACGGCGTACCCGCGCTGGTAGTTGCCGTACAGGTCGGCCCGGTCGATCACCAGCGCGGAGTAGTCACGCCACTTCGCCGGGTAGCCGACCTTGGCGGTGAACTTGTCCAGCTTGGTCAGCGCCCGCTCCCGGGTCGCCGGGGTCATCCAGTCCAGGTCGCTGATGCTGATCCGGTAGGCCGCCCGCAGGTTGGCCACCAGTTCGTCGATGCGGGCCTTCGCCCCGGGCGGGAAATGCCGTTGCACGTAGAGCTTTCCGACGGCGTCGCCCATCAGGTTCTCCACCAGCGACACCGCACGCTTCCACCGATCGCGGATCTGCTCGGTGCCGGTCAGCAGGCGGCCGTAGAAGTCGAAGTCCGCGGACACCACCTCGTCGGTCAGCCAGGCGGCCCGGGCGCGGATCAACCGCCACCGCGCCCAGCTCTTCCACACCTCGAGGTCTTCGTTGCGCCACAGCTCGGCGAACGTGCGCAGGTAATCAGGCTGGCGCACAATCACTTCCGCGAGGGACTCCGGGTCGGCGCCGAGCCCGCCCACCCAGCCGGCCCAATCGAACCCCACCGCCTCGTCGCGAAGTTCGGCGAACGTGCGCAGGTTGTAGGTGAGGTCGGCGTCGCGGCGCTTGACCACATCCCAGTGCGCCTCGGCCAGCCTGGCCTCCAGCGCGACGATGCGGTCGGCGGTCGCAATGTGGTCGGCCGGATCGCCGCCGAACACCAGGGCGAACATCCGCGCGATGTGCGCCGGGTACGCCTCCAGCACCTGCGCGTGCCGCTCTTCGCGGTAATAGGACTCATCGGGCAACCCGAGGCCGGACTGGGTGAAGTGCACCAGGTAGCGCGCCGAGTTCTTGGCGTCGGTGTCCACATACACCCCGACGCCGCCGCCGGCGC
>NZ_LZKV01000259.1:0-9563 GCF_001672995.1 Mycobacterium sp. 1482292.6
CCGCCGCGCCGTGCGCGGTGAACGCCGCGGTGGCCGCCGCCAGCAGCCGTTCGCGATTGCGGCGCGCGTCCGACCTTCCCACCAAAGCGGAGGCTCCTCCGGTTCTGTTACGCTATGAATGCGGAGGCCCCTCCGCTTTCACCAGTGTGTCACCCGATCTCTTCAGGAGCACCATGACAGACCAACCCCGGCCCGGCGGCATCGGCACTCTGGGCGTGACCCCCGTCGCCCGCATGGGCTACGGCGCCATGCAACTGTTCGAGGCGACGACCGCCGACGACGCGGCCGCGGTGCTGCGTCGCGCGATCGAACTGGGCGTCAACCACATCGACACCGCGTCGTTCTACGGACCCGGCGAGGTGAACCGCCGGATCCACGCGGCACTGGCCCCCTACCCCGACGACCTCGTCATCGTCAGCAAGGTCGGCGCGCGCTACACCGGCGAACAACCGATCCCGCTGGCGCCGGCACAACGGCCCGCCGAACTGCGCGCCGCCGTCGAAGACGACCTGCGCCAGCTCGGCCTTGATCGCGTCCCGGTGGTCAACCTGCGGCGGCTCGACACCGGGATCGGCATGTCCGCCGAGGGCGACCAGATCGTCGACCTCGACGACCAGCTGGCCGAGCTGATCGCCCTGCGCGACGAGGGCAAGATCGGGGCGATCGGGATCAGCAGCGTGTCGCTCGACGTGCTGCGGCGAGCGCTGCCCGCCGGCATCGTCTGCGTGCAGAACGCCTACAGTCTGTTGGACCGCTCCCAGGAAGCCATGCTCGAGCTGTGCGTGGACGCGGGCATCGCGTGGGTGCCGTACTTCCCGCTCGGCTCGGCGTTCCCCGGATTCCCGAAGGTCGCCGACAACCCGGTGGTGGCCGACATCGCCGGCGAGTTGGGCGTTAGCGGCGCCCAGGTCGGGTTGGCCTGGATCTTGGCGCACGCGCCGAACACGTTGCTGATTCCCGGCACCCGGTCGGTCGCCCACCTCGAGGAGAACATCGCCGCGGCGGGCGTCACACTGAGCGCCGAGGCGGTCGCCCGGCTCGACGCCGTCGCCGAACCCGGCGCCGACCCCTGGGCGCACGGCGTCGAACCCTTCCTGGAGGCGCCCCAGAGCTGACTACTGTGTCAGGCATGGGTACGCCCGACGGCAGCAAGCCGTCCCCCAAACCGCCGTGGTGGCTGAAGCCGGCGAACAAGGTCTTCATCCGGCTCTCGCGGCTGGGCCTGAGCTTCGGTGGTGAAAGCCCGGTGGTGTTGACCGTGCCCGGCCGCAAGTCCGGCACACCCCGGTCGACGCCGGTGACGCCGATGACGGTGGACGGCAAACGCTATGTGGTGGCCGGGTTTCCGGGCGCGGATTGGATCCGCAACGTCCGTGCCGCCGAGTACGCGACGCTGGCCCGCGGTCGGCACCGCGAGCGGGTGCGGATGGTGGAGCTGTCCGCCGATGCGGCGCGCCCGTTCTTGCGGGCGTTTCCCACCGAGGTGCCCACCGGCGTCGGCTTCATGAAGCGCTCGGGGCTGGTCACCGATGGTCGCCCCGAGGAGTTCGAGGCGCTGGCGGGCGTGTGTCCGGTATTTCGGCTGGACCCGGCATAGGAGTTCAAAAACCTTGAGTGACAACCCCTTTGATGCCGACCAGTGGCATCCGGTGGACGGGTTCGGCCACCTGACCGACATCACCTATCACCGCCACGTCGACGACGCCACGGTGCGGGTGGCGTTCGACCGGCCCGAGGTGCGGAACGCGTTCCGGCCGCACACCGTCGACGAGCTCTACCGGGTGCTCGATCACGCCCGGATGTCCCCCGACGTCGGCGTGGTGCTGCTGACCGGCAACGGGCCCTCGCCCAAGGACGGCGGCTGGGCGTTCTGCTCCGGCGGCGACCAACGCATCCGCGGGCGCAGCGGCTACCAGTACGCCAGCGGCGAGACCGCCGACACCGTCGACACCGCCCGCGCCGGGCGGCTGCACATCCTCGAGGTGCAGCGGCTGATCCGGTTCATGCCCAAGGTGGTGATCTGTCTGGTCAACGGGTGGGCGGCCGGCGGCGGGCACAGCCTGCACGTGGTGTGCGACCTCACCCTGGCCAGCCGCGAACACGCCCGCTTCAAACAGACCGACGCCGACGTCGGCAGCTTCGACGGCGGCTACGGCAGCGCGTACCTGGCCCGCCAGGTCGGCCAGAAGTTCGCCCGCGAGATCTTCTTCCTCGGCCGCCCCTACACCGCCGAGCAGATGCACCACATGGGCGCGGTCAACGCCGTCGTCGACCATGCCGAGCTGGAATCCGAGGCCATCGGATGGGCGCGCGAGATCAACGCGAAATCCCCACAGGCGCAACGGATGCTGAAGTTCGCGTTCAACCTGCTCGACGACGGCCTGGTGGGCCAACAGCTGTTCGCGGGCGAGGCCACCCGGCTGGCCTACATGACCGACGAAGCCGTCGAGGGCCGCGACGCCTTCCTGGAAAAGCGCGACCCGGACTGGAGCCGGTTCCCCCGCTACTTCTGAGCGGCCCGGGGTGCCCGGGGCCACCGCCTAGACTCGCCTCCCGTGAGCAAGAGTCCCCTTCGCCGGATCGCCGACCAGTTCGTGCTGGCGACCATGCGTCCTCCGATGGCGCCGCAAGTGTTGGTCAATCGTCCGCTGATCAAGCCGATCGAACTGGCCGGCAAGCGCATCTTGCTCACCGGGGCGTCGTCGGGCATCGGCGAGGCCGCGGCCGAACAGTTCGCCCGGGCGGGCGCCACGGTGGTCGTCGTGGCCCGCCGCCAGGAGCTGCTCGACGCGCTCGCGGACCGCATCACCTCGGCGGGCGGTGACGCCATCTCGATCCCGTGCGACGTCTCCGACATGGACGCCGTCGACGCGCTGGTCGCCGACGTCGAAAAGCGTCTCGGCGGAATCGACATCCTGATCAACAACGCCGGCCGGTCCATCCGCCGGCCGCTGGCCGAGTCGCTGGAACGCTGGCACGACGTCGAGCGGACGATGGTGCTCAACTACTACGCGCCGTTGCGGCTGATCCGCGGGCTGGCGCCGGGCATGATCGAGCGCGGCGACGGGCACATCATCAACGTCTCGACGTGGGGCGTGCTGTCGGAGGCCTCACCGCTGTTCGCGGTGTACAACGCCTCGAAGGCCGCGCTGTCGACGGTGAGCCGGGTGGTGGAAACCGAGTGGGGCGACAAGGGCGTGCACTCCAGCACGCTGTACTACCCGCTGGTGGCCACCCCGATGATCGCACCGACCAAGGCCTACCAGGGGATGCCGGCGCTGACGCCGGAGGAGGCCGGCGAGTGGATGATCACCGCCGCCCGCACCCGCCCGGTGCGCATCGCACCGCGGATGGCGATCGCCGCCAAGGCGCTCGACACGTTCGGCCCGCGCTGGGTCAACGCCGTCATGCAGCGCCAGAGCATCCAGCCCAACCGCAATAACGACGGCTGACCCGGCCGCCGCTACGGGCCGTTTTGCCCGGCCACTGTGATAGACACGACGCTATGGAGATCCTGGCCAGTCGGATGTTGCTCCGGCCGGCGGACTATCAGCAGTCGCTGACCTTCTACCGCGACCAGATCGGCCTGGCGATAGCGCGTGAATACGGCGCGGGCACAGTCTTTTTCGCAGGACAGTCGCTGCTTGAACTGGCCGGTTACGGCTCCCCGGACCACTCGCGCGGACCGTTCCCGGGCGCGCTGTGGCTGCAGGTCCGCGACATCGAGGCGACCCAGGCCGAGCTCCGCGGCCGGGGGGTGGCCATCGCGCGCGAGGCGCGCCAGGAGCCGTGGGGCCTCTACGAAATGCACGTGACCGACCCAGACGGGATCACCCTGATATTCCTCGAAATACCCTCCGACCACCCGCTACGGCGTGACACCCGAGGTGAACGGCGGGGTAATTCCGGTTAACTGAGAGGTAACATCTGGCGACGAGTCAAGGTACACCCGCGTTTCGACTGCCTCAGCATTCGACAATGGAATCCTCCTACCACCAGAATCAGGCGCTGTGAACATCCAATTGTTCCTCTTGATCATTGTCGTAATCACGGCATTGGCTTTCGATTTCACCAACGGCTTCCATGACACGGGCAACGCGATGGCGACCTCGATCGCCAGCGGTGCACTCAAGCCCAAGGCGGCGGTCGCGCTCTCGGCGGTGCTGAATCTGGTGGGCGCTTTCTTGTCCACCGCCGTCGCCGCGACCATCGCCAAGGGCCTGATCGACTCCAACATCGTGACGCTGGAACTGGTCTTCGCCGGCCTCGTGGGCGGCGTCGTCTGGAACCTGCTGACCTGGCTCCTCGGTATCCCGTCGAGTTCGTCACATGCCCTGATCGGCGGCATCGTCGGCGCCACCATCGCCGCCGTCGGTGCGCACGGCGTGATCTGGAAGGGCGTGATCTCCAAGGCGATCATCCCGGCCGTCGTCTCGGCGATCCTGGCCATCGTGGTCGGCGCGGTCGCGACCTGGCTGGTCTACCGGATCACCCGGGGCGTCCCGCAGGCCCGCACCGAGGCGGGCTTCCGGCGCGGTCAGATCGGCTCGGCGTCGCTGGTCTCGCTGGCCCACGGCACCAACGACGCCCAGAAGACGATGGGCATCATCTTCCTGGCGCTGATCTCCTACGGCTCGGTCAGCAAGACGGCGTCGATGCCGCCGCTGTGGGTCATCGTGAGCTGCGCGGTGGCCATGGCGACCGGCACCTACCTCGGTGGCTGGCGCATCATCCGCACCCTGGGCAAGGGCCTGGTCGAGATACAGTCGCCGCAGGGCATGGCGGCCGAGTCCTCTTCGGCCGCGGTGATTTTGCTCTCCGCCCACTTCGGCTACGCGCTGTCGACCACCCAGGTCTGCACCGGTTCGGTGCTGGGCAGCGGGCTGGGCAAGCCCGGCGGCGAGGTCCGGTGGGGCGTCGCCGCCCGGATGGGCGTCGCCTGGCTGGTGACGCTGCCGCTGGCCGGCCTGGTCGGCGCCCTGACCTACTGGATCGTGCACCTGATCGGCGGCTACCCCGGCGCGATCATCGGCTTCGCGCTGCTGGTCGCCGTCTCGGCCACCATCTACATCCGGTCGCGCAAGGTCAAGGTCGACCACAACAACGTCAACGCCGAATGGCGGGGCGACCTGACCAGCGGGCTCGACTCCGACGAGCAGCACCCGCCGTCGGACGCCGGACCCACGCTCGGCGGCACCGCTCCCCGGCACGACTCCGACGACCCTACGGTTAAGGCGAGCGCTTCATGAGTCACATCAGCGACTGGTTCAACTACCAAGCCAGCTTGAAGATCCTCGTCTTCGCCATGCTGGCGGGCGCCGCCCTGCCGGGGCTGTTCGCCCTCGGGATCCGGCTGCAGTCCGCCGGAGCCGGTGACGTCGACGGCGCCAGCAACGGCAGCGCGACGCAGCGCAACCCGGTGCTGACGGGGGTGGCGTGGGCCATCTACGCGCTGGTGATCGCCGTGATCGCGCTGGCGCTGGCCTACATCGCCCGTGACTTCATCGCACATCACACCGGCTATCCGTTCCTCGGAGCGAAACCCAAGTAGCATCGGTTAATGCCCACCGAGTTACCGAACCGGACACCGGGGGGAGCTGTATCAGCGTGAACGGATTCCTCAACTCCATCGTGTCCTGGCTGCGCGCGGGATACCCCGAAGGCGTTCCGGCGACCGACACCTTCCCGGTGCTCGCGCTGCTGGCCCGCCGGTTGTCCAACGACGAAGCGAAGGCCGTGGCCTGCGAGCTGGTTCGGCGCGGTGAGTTCGACGACGTCGACATCGGCGTGCTGATCACCCAGATCACCGACGAGCTGCCGTCGCCGGATGACGTTGAGCGCGTGCGGGTCCGGCTGGCGGCCCAGGGCTGGCCGTTCGACGAAGCCGACGAGGCCGGGGACCCGGCATAGTCGCACTGCGCGCACTGCACGTCCCGTCGGGCGCGGCAGCCTCGACGCTATTGCCCGCCCTGGAACGGGTGCTCGACGGACGCGACCCCGCACTTCTCGCGCTGCCCGGGGCCGACGATCGCGAGTCGGCCGCGCTGCGGGCGGGCCTGCGCGTCGGGGAATCCATCGACGACGACGTGGCCGTGGTCGTGGCGACGTCGGGTACCACCGGAGTTCCCAAGGGCGCCTTGCTGACCGCCGCCGCGCTGACGGCCAGCGCCGCGGCCACCCACGACCGCCTCGGCGGCCCGGGCAGCTGGCTGCTCGCCCTGCCGCCACACCACATCGCCGGGGTGCAGGTCTTGGTGCGCAGCGCGCTCGCCGGCGCGGTACCGGTCGAGATGGATGTGTCGGCCGGGTTCGACGTCACCGAATTGCCTGGCGCGATAAGGAGATTGGGCTCGCGGCGGCGGTACACGTCGCTGGTCGCCGCGCAGCTGGCCAAGGCGCTGGGTGATCCGGCGGCCGCGGCCGCGCTCGCCGAGCTGGACGCGGTGCTGCTCGGCGGCGGTCCCGCTCCGCGACCCGTCCTCGACGCCGCGGCCGCGGCGGGCATCACCGTGGTCCGCACCTACGGGATGAGCGAGACCGCCGGCGGGTGCGTGTACGACGGCGTCCCGCTGGACGGGGTGCGGCTGCGCACGGTCGACGGCCGCATTGTCATCGGGGGCGCGACCCTGGCCAAGGGCTACCGCAACCCGGTCGACCCGGATCCGTTCGCCGAGCCGGGCTGGTTTCGCACCGATGACCTCGGCGCCGTCAGCGCTGCGGGCGTGCTGACCGTGCTGGGCCGCGCAGACGACGCGATCAGCACGGGCGGGCTGACCGTGCTGCCGCAGCCGGTCGAGGCGGCACTGTGTGCCCATCCGGCCGTGAGCGACTGCGCGGTGTTCGGCGTGGCCGACGACCGGCTGGGGCAGCGGGTGGTCGCCGCGATCGTGGTGCGAGACGGATCCGCCGCGCCGGGCCTGGACGAGCTGCGCGCGCAGGTGACCCGCACCCTGGACGCCACCGCCGCCCCGCGCGAGTTGCACGTCGTTGCCGCGCTGCCACGCCGCGGCATCGGCAAGGTCGACCGTGCGGCGTTGGTGCGCCGGTTCGCCGCGCCGAGCGATCAATAGGCTGTTCGTCCGTGAGGATCGCTCGACGAGAGGCAGCGCGCGAAGCGGTAGCGGTCACGGTCGGGGTGGTCCTGGTGGCGGCGGCGTTCGTGTTGCCGCGGCTGAACCTCGGGGTGCGGCCCCGCCTGGATGTCGGCGCCGAGAAGTTCGCCACCCACGCCGGATCCGCGCCGATCTTCGGCGACTGGCTGATCCACGCCGGCTGGGGAACCGCGCCGGCCATCGCCATCGCGATCGCCGTCGTGGCCTGGGGACCCATTGTGGCGCAACGCCTTTCGTGGCGGACGCTGACATTGGGCAGCTGGGCCACCGCGTGCGGCTGGGCGTTCGCGTTGGCGATGATCGACGGCTGGCAGCGCGGCTTCGCCGGGCGACTGACCACCCGGGACGAATACCTGTCACAGGTGCCGGGCATCACCGACATTCCCGCCACACTGCGCACGTTCGCCAGCCGGATCGTGGACTACCAGCCGAACTCGTGGACCACCCACGTGTCGGGGCATCCGCCCGGCGCGCTGCTGACGTTCGTCTGGCTGGACCGGCTCGGCCTACACGGCGGCGCCTGGGCCGGGCTGCTGTGCCTGCTGGCCGGCTCGAGCGCGGCGGCCGCGGTGGTGATCGCCGTGCGCGCGCTGGCCGACGAGCCCACCGCGCGGCGCGCCGCCCCGTTCGTCGCCCTGACGCCGGCGGCCATCTGGGTGGCCGTCTCCGCCGACGGATACTTCGCCGGGGTGGCGGCGTGGGGTATCGCGCTGCTGGCCGTGGCGGTGCACCGCCCGATCCGCTACCCCGCGCTGACGGCCGCGGGCGCGGGCCTGCTGTTGGGCTGGGGCGTGTTCTGCAACTACGGCCTGATGCTGATGGGGCTGCCGGCATTGGCGGTGCTGGCCTCGGCCCACCAGCCGGGTGGCCGCTGGGCGCACTGGCGCGCGGTCCTGCGGGCCTTGGGCCCGGCGGCGCTGGCCGCGATCGCGGTGGCGGTGGCGTTCGCCGTCGCGGGGTTCTTCTGGTTCGACGGCTATACGCTGGTGCAGCAACGCTATTGGCAGGGCATCGCCAAGGACCGGCCGTTCCAATATTGGAGCTGGGCCAACCTGGCGTGCGTGGTGTGCGCGATCGGGCTGGGCGGTGTCGCCGGAATCAGCCGGGTGTTCGACCGGGCCGCGATCCGCCGCCGCTGTGGCTTTCAGCTGCTGCTGCTGGGTGTGCTGGCCGCCGTCGTCCTGGCCGACCTGAGCATGCTCAGCAAGGCCGAGGTGGAACGCATCTGGCTGCCGTTCACCGTCTGGCTGCCCGCGTCGGCCGCCCTGCTGCCGGTGCGATCACACCGGATCTGGTTGGCGCTCAACGCGATCGGAGCGCTGGCGCTCAACACGATCATCCTGACGCACTGGTAGCCCGCTAGAGGCCGGCCGCGCGGGTGACGCGCGCGAACCGGCTGCCGGGTGCGCAGGCCTCGCGCACCACCGCGACGTCGTCGACGACGTCCACGTCGGCCAGCGTCTGCACCGTCACCACGTCGATGCCGTTGTCGCGCAACGCCTTCAACGTCAGCTCACCGGTGTCGGGCACCGACATCGGCACCGTGCGCAGGCACTGCGCCATCGCCGGCTCCCCCACCCCCAGCACCCACCAGCCGCCGTCGCGGGCCGGCCCGAGCACGGCCGGCGCCTCGAGCAGCCGGCGCGCGCAGCCGCCCAGCAGATCGGCGCTCACCTGGGGGGTGTCCATCCCGATCTGCAGCACCGGCAGCCCGTCGGCCGCGTCGGCGTGCGCGTTGGCGAGCCGGGCCGCGAAATCCTCACCGCGCTGCGCGATCACGGTGAACGACGCCAGCCGCTGGCGGATCTCGGCGACGTTCGCGGCGCCGGCCAGGTCCCCGGTCAGCGCCACCACCCGGGCCGCCACCGGCGCGGCGGCCACGGCGTCGAGCGTGTCCAGCAGCGCGGCGGCGGCGATTTCGGCGGCGACCCGATCGCCGACGGTCGCCGCGAGTCGCGTCTTGGCCCGGCCCGGCTCGGGCGCCTTGGCGACCACCAGCAGGGTCACCGGCAGGACGCTCACGAAATCACCTTCCAGAAGTCGAGGATCGCGGTGATGCTGCCCCGCAGCGAACCGCTGACCTTCGACTTGCCGCCCGTGCGTGGGCCGTAGCTGATGTCGAGTTCGACGACGCGCCAGCCGGCGGCCGCCGCGCGGACCAGCAATTCCAGCGGGTAGCCGGATCGCCGGTCGGCGACGCCGAGCTGCAGCGCGGCGCCGACCTGGTGACCGGCCGGCGCCGCCCGGTGCCCGGACTGCACTGGCCGTGGGTGGCCCGGGTGGGCACGGTCGTCATGAGCTGGCGACTGCGCACCCGCCACGGCCTGCCCGTGCACGACATCGCGCCGATGCGGGTGGCCCGCCGCGATGCCCTGCTGCAGCTCGGCGTCGCCGACCGGCGATCCGGCTACCCGCTGGAATTGCTGGTCCGCGCGGCGGCCGCCGGCTGGC
>NZ_LZKV01000260.1:0-16717 GCF_001672995.1 Mycobacterium sp. 1482292.6
TGCGCCAAGAACTGATCCGCATCGTCACTGCGCACGATGTAGTGCGAGATCGCGATCCGGCTGTCCAGCGCCGCCTTGACCTCGTCGAGCGCGTCGCGGCGCAAGGGCGTGGACGGCGGGCCGGCCAGTGCGGCTTTGACTTCGTCTATCGGATCGGAGCGCCGGGGCGCCCGGTCGTCTTGCACGGGCGGCAGGATCGTGGTGAGTCGATCGTCCGGCGGAGCCTGCCGACGGCGGCTGATCGTCGGCGGCCCCTCCCGACGCTCACGATCCCGAGGGGCGTCCGGACGGCTGGGGCCCGGACGCTTGTCAGAACTCTGATTGCCTACATGCTCAGTCGATGGCCCACGTTGGTCACCGGAGGACTGGCTGTGGGTGCGGCGCGGGGCCTACCTGTGCGCGGCGGTACTGGTGCTCTTGCCGATCGTCACGTTCGCGATGGCGTACTTCATCGTCGACATTCCCAAGCCGGGTGACCTTCGTACCAACCAGGTTTCGACCATCCTGGCCAGCGACGGCTCGGAGATCGCCAAGATCATTCCGCCCGAAGGCAATCGGGTCGACGTCAACATCAGCCAAGTTCCGGTGCATGTGCGCCAGGCGGTGATCGCCGCCGAGGACCGCAACTTCTACTCGAACCCGGGCTTCGATTTCGCCGGTTTCGTGCGCGCGGTGAACAACAACCTCTTCGGCAGCGGCGACCTGCAGGGCGGGTCGACCATCACCCAGCAGTACGTGAAGAACGCGCTGGTGGGTTCGGCCCAGCACGGGGTCAGCGGCCTGATGCGCAAGGCCAAGGAATTGGTCATCGCCACCAAGATGTCCGGGGAGTGGTCGAAAGACGATGTCCTGCAGGCCTATCTGAACATCATCTACTTCGGCCGGGGCGCCTACGGAATTTCGGCCGCCGCCAAGGCCTACTTCAACAAACCCGTCGAGCAGCTCACGGTCTCCGAGGGCGCGCTGCTGGCCGCGCTCATCCGGCGGCCGTCCACGCTCGACCCGGCGGTCGATCCGCAGGGCGCCCGGGCCCGCTGGGCGTGGGTGCTCGACGGCATGGTGGAAACCAAGGCACTGTCGTCCAATGACCGTTCCGCGCAGGTGTTCCCGCCGACCGTGCCGCCGGATCAGGCGCGCGCGCAGAACCAGACGACCGGACCCAACGGGCTGATCGAGCGGCAGGTGACCAAAGAGCTGATGGAGCTGTTCAACATCGACGAGCGGACCCTGAACACCCAGGGCCTGCAGGTCACCACCACCATCGATCCGAAGGCCCAGCAGGCCGCGGAGAAGGCGGTGTCGAAATACCTCGACGGCCAGGATCCCGATATGCGTTCGGCCGCGGTCTCGGTCGACCCGCACGACGGCGCCATCCGTGCGTACTTCGGCGGCACCGACGCCAACGGGTTCGACTTCGCTCAGGCCGGGCTGCAGACGGGATCGTCGTTCAAGGTGTTCGCGCTGGTGGCCGCGCTCGAGCAGGGCATCGGGCTGGGCTATCAGGTCGACAGCTCGCCGCTGACGGTCGATGGCATCAAGATCACCAACGTCGAGGGCGAGAGCTGCGGGACCTGTAACCTCGCCCAGGCGCTGAAGATGTCGTTGAACACGTCCTACTACCGGCTGATGCTCAAGCTCAAGGGCGGGCCGCAGGCCGTCGCCGACGCCGCGCACCAGGCCGGCGTCGCGACCAGCTTCCCCGGCGTGGACCACACCCTGTCCGAGGACGGCAAGGGCGGCCCACCGAACAACGGGATCGTGCTGGGCCAGTACCAAACCCGGGTGTTCGACATGGCCTCGGCCTATGCCACGCTCGCGGCCTCCGGGGTGTATCACCGCCCGCACTTCGTGCAGAAGGTCGTCAACTCCGACGGCCAGGTCCTCTTCGACGCCGCCAACTCCGACAACAAGGACGAGCAGCGAATCCCCAAGGCCGTCGCCGACAACGTCACCGCGGCCATGGCGCCGATCGCCGCCTATTCCCGCGGCCACGCCCTGGCCGGCGGTAGGCCCTCGGCCGCCAAGACCGGCACCACCCAGCTCGGCGACACCACCTCCAACAAGGACGCCTGGATGGTCGGCTACACACCGTCGCTGTCAACCGCGGTGTGGGTGGGCACGGCCAAGGGCGACAGTCCGCTGGTAACCGCCTCGGGCGCACCGGTTTACGGCTCGGGGCTGCCGTCGGACATCTGGAAGGCCACCATGGACGGCGCCCTCAAGGGCACCTCCAACGAGTCCTTCCCCAAGCCGACCGAGATCGGCGGCTACGCCGGTGTGCCCGTCGCGCCGCCCCCACCCCCGCCGCCGTCGGAGACCGTCATCCAGCCCACCATCGAAGTGGCGCCCGGCATCACCATCCCGGTCGGCCCGCCCACGACGATCACCGCGGCGCCACCAGCACCCGGCGGCGGCCCGCCGGGTGGTCCCGAGCCGGGCGGTCCGCCCGGGGGCCCGTTTGGTGGCGCGCCGTTTGGTGGCGCGCCGGGTGGCGGCGTCCCGCCGGGTGGACCCCAAGCACCCGCGCCGCCACCGTGACCGACGCCGCGGAGCACGGCGCCACCACTTCACCGCAGCGGCTGGCCACGGATCTGCGCAGCGCCGACAACCGAGATTGCCCGAGCCGCAACGATTTCCTGGGCGCCGCACTCGCCGACGTCGTCGGTGGCCCGGTGGGCCGGCACGCGCTGATCGGCCGCTCCCGGCTGATGACCCCGCTGCGGGTGATGTTCCTGATCGCGCTGGTCTTCTTGGCGTTGGGTTGGTCGACGAAGGCCGCGTGTCTGCAAAGCACCGGTACCGGCACCGCCGATCAGCGGGTGGCCAACTGGGACAACCAACGCGCCTACTACGAGTTGTGCTACTCCGACACCGTGCCGCTGTACGGCGCAGAGTTGCTGAGCCAGGGCAAGTTTCCGTACAAGTCGAGCTGGGTCGAGACCGACTCCACCGGCGCCCAGCAGATCCGCTACGACGGCCGGCCCGCGGTGCGCTACATGGAGTATCCGGTGCTGACCGGGATCTATCAGTACGTGTCGATGGCCCTGGCCAAGACCTACACGGCGTTGAGCAAACTCGCCCCGCTGCCGGTGGTCGCCGAGGTGGTGATGTTCTTCAACATCGCCGCGTTCGGGCTGGCGCTGGCCTGGCTGGCCACCGTCTGGGCGAGCGCGGGCCTGGCCGGGCGCCGGATCTGGGATGCCGCCTTGGTGGCGGGTTCGCCCATCCTGATTTTTCAGATCTTCACCAATTTCGACGCGCTGGCAACAGCATTCGCGATGGCCGGCCTGCTGGCGTGGGCGCGACGAAAGCCGGTGCTGGCGGGCGTACTGATCGGATTGGGCGCCGCGGCCAAGCTGTACCCGTTGCTGTTTTTGGGCCCCATGCTGCTGCTGGGAATCCGGACCGGACGGCTGCGCGCGTGGGTCCGTACCGCCGTGTCGGCCGGGGTGACCTGGCTGTTGGTGAATCTGCCGGTGCTGGTGTTCTTTCCGCGCGGGTGGTCGGAGTTCTTCCGGCTCAACACGCGGCGCGGCGACGACATGGACTCGTTGTACAACGTCATCAAGTCGTTCACCGGGTGGCGGGGGTTCGATCCCAAACTCGGATTCTGGCAGCCGCCGACGGTGCTCAACAGCGTGGTCGCCGTGCTGTTCGTGGCCTGTTGTGCGGCAATCGCATTCGTCGTGTTGACCGCCCCGCAACGGCCACGGGTGGCGCAGCTGGCGTTTTTGGTGGTCGCGGCGTTCCTGCTGACCAACAAGGTGTGGAGCCCGCAGTTCTCGCTGTGGCTGGTGCCGCTGGCGGTGCTCGCCCTGCCGCATCGCCGGCTGCTGCTGGCGTGGATGACCGTCGATGCGCTGGTGTGGGTGCCGCGGATGTATTACCTGTACGGCAACCCCAATCGTTCCCTCCCCGAACAGTTCTTCACCACCACCGTGCTGCTCCGCGATATTGCGGTTATCGTGTTGTGCGCGCTAGTGATTCGTCAGATCTACCGGCCCGGTGAGGATTTGGTGCGGTGGGGCGGGCGGGTGGACGATCCCGCGGGCGGACCGTTCGACCGCGCACCCGACGACCCGCCCGGTTGGTTGCCCGACTGGCTGCGGCCGCCGGGGTCGCGCCGCTCGGCCGTCCCGGCAGCCGAGCACGCCGACGAGCAGGCCCCAGTGGCGAGCGGGGCGCCGTGACCCGCGCCGACGACGACGATCCCGGCGCAGCCGGGGTCGAAGGAGTGGCGCCATGACGCAGGTTGCCATCCCCATCTTCCCGCGATTCACCGCTCTCGACGCGGTCGGTCCATACGAAGTGCTGCAACGCATCCCGTCCATCGACGTCGTGTTCGTCGGGCACCACCGCGGTGAGGTGCGGACCGAGAACGGCATGCTCGGTGTCAGCTGCGACGCCACCTTCGACGACGTGGACGCACCCGACGTGGTGGTGTTCCCCGGCGGCATCGGCACCCGACAGCTCATCCACGACGAGACCATCCGGACCTGGCTGCAAGCGGTACACCCCAACACCCGGTTCACCACCTCGGTGTGCACCGGTGCCCTGCTGCTCGCTGCGGCCGGCCTGCTGGACGGGCTCACGGCCACCACGCATTGGCGGGCCGCCGACCTCCTCAACGGCTTGGGCGCCCGCTACGTGCCGCAACGAGTCGTTGAACACCTGCCGCAGCGGATCATCACCGCCGCGGGGGTCTCCTCCGGCATCGACATGGCGCTACGTCTGGTGGAACTGGTCGTCGATCGCGAGGCCGCACGGGCCGCTCAGCTGCTGATCGAATACGACCCGCAGCCGCCGTTCGACTCGGGCGCGCTCGCCAAGGCCGACCCCGCGACGGTGGCCAGGGCCGACGAATACTTGGCCGCCCGGCGATAGCGGGTTGCCCGACTGTCCGGATTTTTCTGGTCAGCCCCGTATCCGGTAGCCTGATGCGGTTGCCGACGCAGGCGACCCTCCTGCCACGGATCGTCCGTGGCCGCTTGAGACCAGAGGAGGTGGTGAGGTTTCCATGCGTCCATACGAAATCATGGTCATTCTTGACCCCACGCTCGACGAGCGCACCGTTGCCCCGTCCTTGGAGACGTTCCTCAACGTCGTCCGCAAGGATGGTGGATCCGTCGACAAGGTCGACATCTGGGGCCGCCGCCGGCTGGCCTACGAGATCGCCAAGCACGCCGAAGGCATCTACGTCGTCGTCGACCTGAAGGCCGAGCCGGCGACGGTATCCGAGCTCGACCGCCAGCTGAGCCTCAACGAGTCGGTACTGCGCACCAAGGTGATGCGCACCGACAAGCACTAACAGCAGTGGTCGCGTCGCGGGCCCACCGTCGGTGGACTTGCGTAGGCTCAGCGAGGACCACCGTCGCGGAAGCGAGTAGCAGGGCGGAACGAGGAGGAACTTGTGGCTGGTGACACCACTATCACCGTTGTCGGAAACCTGACCGCCGACCCCGAATTGCGGTTCACGCCGTCGGGTGCCGCCGTCGCCAACTTCACGGTGGCGTCGACCCCCCGGATCTATGACCGGCAGAGCGGGGAATGGAAAGACGGTGAGGCGCTGTTCCTGCGATGCAACATCTGGCGGGAAGCCGCCGAGAATGTCGCGGAAAGCCTGACGCGTGGTGCCCGGGTGATCGTCACGGGCCGGCTCAAGCAACGCTCTTTCGAGACCCGTGAGGGCGAGAAGCGCACCGTCGTCGAGGTGGAGGTCGACGAGATCGGCCCCTCGCTGCGGTACGCCACGGCCAAGGTCAACAAGGCCAGCCGCAGCGGTGGTGGCGGCGGCGGCTTCGGCGGTGGTGGCGGCGGCGGATCACGCCAGCAGTCGGCGCCGGCGAGCAGCGCTCCCGCTGACGACCCGTGGGGCAGCGCGCCCGCATCGGGCTCGTTCGGTGGCGGAGACGACGAACCGCCCTTCTGATTCGAGAAACTTCAGTAATAGAGAACGGAAAGAAAAACAGACATGGCCAAGTCCAACAAGCGGCGGCCGGCTCCGGAAAAGCCGGTCAAGGCACGCAAATGTGTCTTCTGCGCCAAGAAGGATCAAGCGATCGATTACAAGGACACCGCGCTGCTGCGTACCTACATCAGCGAACGCGGCAAGATCCGTGCGCGTCGCGTCACCGGCAACTGTGTGCAGCACCAGCGTGACATCGCCATCGCGGTGAAGAATGCCCGCGAGGTGGCGCTGCTGCCCTTCACCTCCTCGGCGCGATAGCCGCCGAGGGCCTACCGAAAGTACGAAACGATGAAGCTGATTCTGACGGCTGACGTCGACCATCTTGGTGCCGTCGGCGACACGGTCGAGGTCAAGGACGGTTACGGCCGCAACTTCCTGCTCCCGCGCGGCCTGGCCATCGTGGCCTCGCGCGGCGCGCAGAAGCAGGCCGACGATATCCGCCGCGCGCGGGAAACCAAGGCGGTGCGCGACCTCGGGCACGCCAACGAACTCAAGACGGCGATCGAGGCGCTCGGCCCGGTCTCGCTGCCGGTGAAGACCGCGGCCGATTCCGGCAAGCTGTTCGGCTCGGTGACCGCCAGCGATGTCGTCGCCGCCATCAAGAAGGCCGGCGGCCCCAACCTGGACAAGCGGATCGTGCGGCTGCCCAAGTCGCACATCAAGGCCGTCGGGACCCACCCGGTGGCGGTGCACCTGCACCCCGAGGTCGACGTGGAAGTCGCGCTCGAGGTCGTCGCGCAGAGCTAAGCACCCGACGTTTGCTCGTACCCGGCGGTGGCCATGATCGGCCGCCGCCGGGCTTCGTTGTGCTGCGGGCAGCGGCGCGCCCCTTGGTAGCCAGCGTCGCGGACGTGCTCCCTGGCGAACCATTTCTGGGGTGTATTCGGGCAGCGCGCTTTACCAGCCCGTAACGCTGGGAAAATGTGGCGGAAAGCCAACACGCCCGGGGCAGTAACCTGCGACGACACGCCGTAGAGATTCTTGTCCACACGAATTCAATGGCGTTGTATGGCCGGTATCTGCACCGATGTCCCAGCCCTTTGCATTAATCCACAGGTTCTCCACACCCCGCTCAACACAGGTGTCGACGGATATGCACACACGATGCACAGCTTCATAAACAGCACCCCCTTTGCGTCCTAGTCAGCAACGTTTAACGTCGTCCCGGCGCCGGGCGTGCGGGTGCCATGAGGCGCAATTGTCAGCACCTTGACTTACGCTCACGATCGATTATCGAATGTATGTTCGGGTGCGTGAACCAGGGGAGGAGGGAATCCGTGGCGGTCGTCGATGACTTGGCGTCGGGCAGGGATTCTTCGCCGCCTAGCGAAGACTTCGGGCGCCAGCCACCGCAGGACCTGGCGGCCGAGCAGGCGGTGCTGGGCGGCATGCTGCTGAGCAAGGACGCCATCGCCGACGTGCTCGAACGGCTACGGCCCGGCGACTTCTACCGCCCCGCCCACCAGAACGTCTACGACGCGATCTTGGACCTCTACGGCCGGGGCGAGCCGGCCGACGCGGTGACCGTCGCCGCGGAGCTGGACCGCCGCAACCTGCTGCGGCGGATCGGCGGGGCGCCGTATCTGCACACGCTGATCTCGACGGTCCCGACGGCGGCCAACGCGAGTTACTACGCGACCATCGTGGCCGAGAAGGCGCTCCTGCGGCGGCTCGTGGAGGCGGGCACCCGGGTGGTGCAATACGGCTACGCGGGCGCCGAAGGCGCCGACGTGGCCGAGGTGGTCGACCGCGCACAGGCAGAGATCTATGAGGTCGCCGAGCGGCGGACGTCGGAGGATTTCGTTCCGCTCGAGGATCTGCTGCAGCCGACGATGGACGAGATCGACGCCATCGCCTCCAACGGTGGCGTCGCGCGCGGCGTGCCGACCGGTTTCACCGAGCTCGACGAGGTGACCAACGGCCTGCATGCCGGGCAGATGATCATCGTGGCGGCTCGACCTGGAGTGGGCAAAAGCACCCTTGGATTGGATTTTCTGCGGTCGTGCTCGATCAAGCACCGCATGGCCAGCGTGATCTTCTCGCTGGAGATGAGCAAGTCCGAGATCGTCATGCGGCTGCTGTCAGCGGAGGCGAAGATCAAGCTCGCCGACATGCGGTCGGGCCGCATGAGCGACGAAGACTGGACGCGGCTGGCGCGGCGGATGAGCGAAATCAGCGAGGCGCCACTGTATATCGACGACTCGCCGAACCTGACGATGATGGAGATCCGGGCCAAGGCGCGCCGGCTGCGGCAGAAATCCGACCTGCGTCTGGTCGTGGTCGATTATCTGCAACTGATGTCGTCCGGCAAGAAGGTCGAGTCGCGGCAACTCGAGGTGTCCGAATTCTCGCGTCATCTCAAGCTTTTGGCCAAGGAACTCGAGGTGCCGGTCGTTGCGATCAGCCAGCTCAACCGCGGTCCCGAACAGCGCACCGACAAGAAGCCGATGTTGTCGGACCTTCGTGAGTCGGGATCGCTCGAGCAGGATGCGGACATGGTGATCCTGCTGAACCGGCCCGACGCGTTCGAGCGCGACGACCCGCGCGGGGGAGAGGCGGATTTCATTCTCGCCAAGCACCGCAACGGCCCCACCAAGACGGTGACCGTCGCGCACCAGCTGCACTTGTCGCGGTTCACCAACATGGCGCGGTAGGGGTAACGGGGTGCGCACAAACTGTTCGAAACCAAGGGTCGAAATCTACGCAGGCATCGAACGTCTGCACTAGCCAGCCATCGGCAAGAGTTTAGCCAGTTGGCTCGCCTGAAAGTGGCCCTTACTGCGTCCCCGGCCCTTGTGAGCGCGGGGCGACTGTCGCAAACCTCTTCAGGGTCCGGCAACCCGATGGCGGTGAGCCGAAAACAGTTCGCCGAACTCGGCGATGGCTGCTTGAGCCGCATCGTCATCGCGGTCGTGTTGAAGAGCAGGTGACGCCAGATACACCAATGCCCGCGCCAGCGCCAGCACCCCGACGTGGTGACGTTCCGCGACTCTGACCAATTCGGCTAACGCCTCGTCGAGGCTGCAGCCTAGCTTCGCAATCAGTACGCCTTTGGCGACATCAAAGATCCGCGCATCCGAATACTCACCGCAGTTCATCGCCGCTCACCTCACTACGCCAGCCCGCCCCAGGCGCGGGACTACCCCGGTGAGGGAGTCCTATTCGCGTGGTCTGGGAATGACGAGACACAGGTATGCGTCGATACAACCCACTCGAACCAAAGCCGCGTGGTCAGCGACCGAGCCCTTCCCCGCGCGCCCGCGGCCAGCCGTCGAGCGCGTCGCCGATGGGCGGGCCCATCTTGCCCGTGACGCCTATAGCTACCTGCACCTACCCCTGGTCGCCGGCATCATGCTGTTCGCTGTCGGAGCGCACGCCACCATCGAGCACGCCACTCACCGGCTGCCGTTGCTGTCCGCGATCGCACTGGCCGGCGGCATGGCACTGTTCTACTTCGCTGACGTCGCCTACCGGTGGCGCGACCACGGGCAGGCGCCGGCCGACCGCGCCGTCACCGGAGTAGCCGCGGCGGCGACCCTGCCTGCCTTATTGCATATGCCCGCCCTCGCAGCGCTCGGCCTGCTCGCCGGCATCGGAGCTTGCCGGTTGGTCTGGGAGTTGTGGCGGCGCCCCCGGATCGGTCCGGCCGTAGCAGGACAGGCACGTTGAGGGCCGAGACACAGGTAAACCGGCGCTTAAAGCGCCATAACCGACAGGAGAGCACGATGTCACAGGCACGACGCCTTTCGGGCCGAAAAATAGCTGTGTTGGCAGCCGACGGCTTCGAGAAAGTGGAACTGGTAATTCCGTTGCGCGCGTTGCAATTGGCCGGCGCGAAGGTCGATGTTGTGTCGCTGCGCCCCGGTCGCATCCGCGGGGTGAATCTGCACATGCCGGCCAGCCGAGTCGGCGTGGACAAGGTTGTCACCGAGGCCGACCCCGGCGCCTACGACGGACTGCTGCTTCCGGGCGGCTTCATCAACCCCGACCTGCTGCGGCAGTCGGCGGCGGCGCGGGATTTTGTCCGCGCGTTCGACCACGGGGCCAAGCCGATCGTCACGTTGTGTCACGGTCCTGGGTGCTTGCGTCGGCAGGATTGCTCAATGGGCGCACCCTGACCTCCTGGCCGGGAATCCGCGATGACCTGGTGAACGCCGGCGCCGACTGGCTCGACCGCGAGGTCGTGCGTGACCGCAACCTCGTCACGAGTCGGGGGCCACAGGACATGCAGGCGTTCTTGCCGGCGATGCTCGACATCTTCGCCGAGCCGAAGAATCACTCGCAGACGGTCACGAACCATAACGGCTCGGATCCGCAGCTCGACAAGCCGCTCGGCTGGGCCGTGTCCGCCTTGCGCTGGTCACCGAAGCCCTCGGCGGCGGCACTGACCGGTGTGGTCGCGGCCGCCCTGGCGTCACCCCTACGGAGACGGGTTTCCATCAAGTACTAGAGAACAACGCCAGCGCTACCCTAGGCGCGCTGCCAGCGTCGCCGCACGCCCGGGTGACTGCAGATAAAGCGAATCGCCTTGTGCCTGACGGTAATAACGAACCTCGGCGCGTTATGCCGTCCCACTCGGCGGTGGCTCAACGATGTAGCGAAAATGGAACTTGGCAATCGCTCGTTCGGAGTTCGGTTCAGCGCGCTCTTGTCCGGCGTCTTCGATGTCTTCCCGACAAACAGGTCAGCGCGACACCCGACCGGTCGGGTCGTGCAGGCACTGAAGTGCCCTCCTAGATCTCACTGGCAAAGGAGGGATCCGTGATGCCGATGGTCCGTCCGAGAATGATGAGCTCGTCATCTGTCAGGCCGGGGCCGCCCTCGGGCGGCTGATATTCGAACAGGGCGCGGGCGTACTCGCGGAATCGTCTTGCGTCCGAGGCAGCAGCGGCCGCTGCGGCCGCACGGGTCGAATCGTGAGCCGTCGATGCGGTGTCCAAGAAGTTCATCGGGTGCGCGTCCGCCACTTCGGTGAAAACCCGCAAACCCCTAGGTAGAGCGATCATTATCCGCCGTGCAGGCTGAGAACTAAAGATCGAAGCTAAATCGGCTTGAGCTGGCGTTTTGCAGCGAAGATCAGCAGGCCACCGCGTGCAAGGCCACTCGGAACGCGTGCTAGTGAACAACATCAGTGCAACGAAATTGCCTGTGGGACAGAGTATTGTGCGCAATTGCGACGCGGAGTAGCGTGAGGTTTCCAACAGCAGGCGGCCAGAACGCAAGCTAAGTGGGCATACTGTGGGACACTCGGAGCTAACCAGCCTCATCGGCCTGCGAGACGGCGATGGGAATCGAATCCATCTCGTCCGCGTGGATGTTCCCAGCGGGACGAGCGGCTACATGCTCAGGGTCGGGACGGGAAAGGTGTTCCTGAGTGCCGGCGATCTCGCCAGGCTCAACAACGTCATCCGGTTCGAGTTGCATTCGGCGCACCGGACCCATTTGTTGATTTGGGCGATCCAGCTACTGATCTTGTGCGCAGTGGCATGGTTCCTCACATCCGGCATCACCGGGCCGCTGTTTGTCTACCCCTGGTCCTATTGAGATCACCGCCCCATCAAGCACGGATCGCGCTGCGGGCCAACGCTTCTGGAGCGGTTTCGCGCCTTCATGGAAGATCGCGGCCAGCCGCCCGCGCGTCGTAGTGACTACCTTTCGTCAATCGGAGCAGCAGGTAAGCCGAAGTAGCGCGCACTGCCATCCACAGGCGACATCGCTTGTGCATGAGCCCGCCGGCTGAGGACTTGTCCGCTCGAGTCCAGACGGTGTAGCGCAGCTATAGTCGGTGCGTGTTGCCTACCTATGATCGCGATTCATGACCGGAGGAGCACCAGGACCGGCGTCGCCGCAAGCACAGCCTGGCGAGCTCGCCCCGCTCGATATCGTCGGCTCCGGAGTCCTTCCCCCGGTCGCTGCCCGAGTGCGCCGACATTTTTGGCTGCTCGAGCGGTTGGCGCCCTCTTTGGGATCGCGGTGGGCAGTCGAGTTGTGGTGCACCCCACCGGTTCTCGAGTCGGACCTGCGCATGCCACCAGGTGTGGCCCCGGGCAGGCCGCTGGAAGCTTATTGGGATGGGCATCGGATAGCTGGTGAGGAATGGGGCGAGGGGACACCGATATATCTGGTACATGGTTGGGGCGGGCAGCGCGCGCATTTGGCAGTGTTCGTCAAACCGCTGGTGGAGGCTGGGTACCGCGTCATCGCATTCGACTTGCCTAGCCACAACGAATCTGACCCGGGTGCCCTTGCGCCCGGGCGTACCACTGCCATCGAGTGCGCCGACGCCGTTGCGGCGATGATCGAAACCCACGGGCCCGCCCACGCGGTGGTGGCTCACTCACTCGGTGCGAACGCGACTGCGTTGGCGGCGGCGCAGGGCGCACCTGTTGGGCGCTTGGTCTTCTTGGCGCCCATGGGCGATTTCCGTCTCTATCTTGACCTGTTCGCCGCACGGCACGGCTTCGGTCGCCGGATCCGCGCCGGCCTGCAACGCCGTCTGGAAAAACGAATCGGCATGCCGTTGCACGAGACGAACATGACGCGGATCGGTCAACGAGCCAATTACCCGCCGCTGCTTCTCATCCATGATCCCGACGACCCGGACAGCCCTTATGCCGCGAGTGAGCGGCTCGCATTGTCATGGCAAGGCGCACGATTACTGACCACGCGGGGGCTCGGTCGACTGGCTCATTACCGAATCCTGCGCCATCGCCCGGCTATTCGGGCCGGGCTAGAGTTCATCGGCGACCAAGCGGGCTGAGTTCAGCTGCGACCGCGGTCCTCTACCGCCGCGCCCGGTATGCTGCTGCAGCTCTTCTATCAGGTCGGATGCCTGGGCCTTGGTCAGATCATTCGGGACCTCACGCCCTGCCTCCTGCGCCAGCGTTTGCAAGTAGCTCCGCTGCGGTCCCGTCATCGGCTCGTCGCCCGTGACCCAGTCGGCTGTGTCCTTTTCCGCCGTCTCGTTCGGCGCCTGTTGCAACTCGTCGCTCATGTCTCGATCACCTCCGACGGACGTAATAGCCGTCGTACATGTGTTCGAAACATATCCGCTCAGCGAATTTAGTGGTCTGAGCGCGTCAGCGGAAACGGATGTTCAACGTCGCCAGGCCAAATATCTTGCGGCCAGCCGACTTCGCGCCGACGAGCACGACTCCGCTGCGGGTTTCCGGGTCCAGTGACTTGATCCGGCCGCTGTACTCGATGTCGGCACCCTCGGTGGCCGACACGACCACGGGCTGGGACAGCCGCACCGCGTAGCGGGTCACCGCACCGGGATCGCCTGACCATGCCGAGCCGAATCCGGCACCCAACGCCATGGTGAGCATTCCGTGGGCGATCACGTCGGGCTGGCCCGCCAGTTTGGCGAGGTTCTCGTCCCAATGGAGCGGGTTGGCGTCGCAGGCCACCCCGGAGTAGTTCACCAGGTCGCCGCGCGACAGTCGTGCGTGGTGGACCGGTAACTCGTCGCCGACCTTCACGTCATCGAAGGACGGCGTTCCCGGGGTGCGGGTGGTGCCGGCGTGGGCGATCCGAACCTCGTCCGCCGGGCGCACCGTCTTCTGGTAGTCCTCCTCGGAATAGTCGATGCCGGCGAGGTTCACATCGTGCATCATCACCTTTTCCGCGACGCTTCTGATCGCCGGATCGACATCCTCGGCGGTGACGCCCACGACGGTGGTGTGCAGGGTGTGCACCCGCTCGCCGGCCGTATCGGTGAACGTGTTGGTCACGGTGATCAAGTCTCTGCCGGCGATCCTGCGCACCGATGACAGCTCGACGTCAACGTGCAGTTCGTCTCCGGCCACGATCGGGCGGTGCTGCTCGAAGACTTCTTCGGTCTGCAGGTACATCTCGTAACCGATGACCACCGATTCGAACAAATGCCGATTGGCGGCCATGGCCGGGGCCGACGTGAACGTCAGCGGCGCCACCAGGTCCGGATATCCCAGTTCAGCGGCGGCGTCGAGTTTCCAGTGCGCAGGGTGATAGTCCTGCACGGCGCGGGCGAACTCGCGTAGTTTCTCGCGGCCGACCTGGTAAGTGTCTTCGATCCGGTAGTAGTGGCCGACCCGCGCTTCGAGTGCCGACGCTTCGGTTGCTGCTGTCATGGATTGCTCAACTTTTCTGTCGGCCTGTTCACGGAAGCCGACCTACGCACACTAACCCGGCGACATCAGGCCACCGAAGGCCGCAACGCGGATGACAAGATTGCCCGAGTGTGTTACCGCTGGCCGACCCTGGCCGAGGCCGTCGACACTCGACGTCGTTCAGCCACAGTGTGCCGCCGATCCGCCACGGAGATGAGAAAAATCCGTCCCCCATTTTGCTGAGAATTCTGCGACACCGCAGGTGGCATGGCCATCATCCGTCTCGGGTTTGAGAGCCCACAGGCCGTAAGAGGCGCCAGACGCTCCGCCGGCAACTAGGTCAACCGCCTCGAACTGGCGAAGTCTTCGGCGAGATCTGCGGCTGTCGCGACGCTTTGGGCGGCTGCAGTCATCCGGCCGGCAAGTTCGCGGGCGCGGATTGCATACTCCGGCGCCAAGATCCGTTGCAGGTCCGCGACGAGCGATCGCCGGCTAGTGGCCGACAGGCGGCGGTGCGTGCCCACCTTGAGGCGCCGTTTCACCTGAGCTCCCCAGAGGATCTGGTTGACGTCGACGGAGAGGATCAGCGCGGGGATCCCGGCGCGCAGACCTGCCGCCGTGGTGCCCGAGCCGCCGTGGTGCACGACGGCGCGGCAGAGGGGAAAAATGGATGCGTAGTTGACCGCGTGCACCACCTTGACATGGTCAACATGCGGGACGTCGGCAAAGTCGCTCCAGCCGGCGCAAATCAGTGCCCGCTCACCCAACTGGGCGCATGCGCCGCTGATCATCTCGACCGTGTCGGACGGAGATTGCACCGGCATGCTGCCGAAGCCGAAGAAGATCGGCGGTGTGCCGGCAGAAGCCCACGATGCGACCTCGTCGTCGGCGCTCGTCGGCAACTCCATCGTCAGTGCGCCCACGAAGGGCCGTTGATGCTTCCATCGCGCCCATTCGGCCGCCAGGCCCGGGAAAATCACGTCGTCGTATGCCTGGATTTCCAATGATCCCCGTTCGGCAATTCGCCGCGGTGAACCATATGTTGCCTTCGGTAGGCCGAGCCGGCTGCGCTGCGCATTCTCGACCTTCTTGATCGCGCGCCACCACAGCCAGTCATGCAGCGTCAGCACCAAGCGAGAGGCCGACGCGGGCAAGATCGGCAACGATTGGCCGTTGGGACGCACCGGGGCATGGTGCAGCGTGGCCAACGGAAGCCCGTGGTGTTCAGCGACATTGGCCGCGATCTCCTGGTAAGTCTGACCGGCGAGCACCAGGTCGGCTCCGTCCGCCAGTGAAGTCAGTGTCTCGTTCATCTGCACCCAGGCCCCAGTGCTGACTTTCCACAGCTCGCGTCCCCACTCCGATAGGTCACGCATTCTCCAGAACGTGCTGAACACGGAGGTAAAAAAGTTGCGGAACACGTCCAGCCATACCCGTGTCTCCGCTCCGTAGGGCACCGCGGTAAGCCCGGCCGATTCCGCGAAGTCAACCAGGTCGGGCGGGACCGCGATGCACACGTCGTGCCCTCGGCGCTGCAGCTCACGGCCGACTACAACCGACGGCTCGATATCGCCTCGAGTCCCGTAGCTCGCCAACACAAATCTCATTGCGGATCTCAAACTTTCGGTTGTCGCGCCGCCCGGCGACGTATCGTTCCCGAACCGAGCCAAATGCCGACGACGCGGGTCGACGTACCCACGGCCGGCCACAGCCCCGGTGCCCACATCTCCGGTAGAGCCAGAGCCTAGACATGGCTCCGCGGCGACGGCAGGTTTCGGCGTCCGCCGCCCACATTGCCAACGGGTTCCGTGAGTCAGCGCAACTCGCTGAACTAGCACTGGGTGTCCGGTTATGCTGCGGTCGTCTGGGCCGAGGGTGTGGGCCGCCGCTTGCAATCCGACGATGCGCCAGGGAATCGAACAGTCATGACCGCGATGAAGTTTGTGCTGGCAAATTGGGGAACGCGTGGCGAGGTCGAGCCGTACCTAACGATCGGCCGTGAATTGGTTCGCCGCGGGCATGACGTGAGTATGGCCGTCGCTCCCGAAATGGTCGATTTCGTCGAGTCAGTCGGACCCGCTGGGGTCGCCTATGGGCCAGAGTTGAAAGCCGTCCTGGACCCGCACCGCGACTACTGGACGTATTGGTTCGGCAACCCGTGGAAAATCCGGAAATTGGACCGGATGTGGCGAGAGGTGGTGCAACCTCTTACCGAGTGCCGAGCGGAGGTCAGCAGGACGCTGACGGCTTTAGCAGATGGAGCCGACCTCCTGCTTACCGGCATGAACTATGAAGACACGGCCGCGAACGTCGCGGAGTACTGCGGCATTCCGCTTGCCACGTTGCATCACTTCCCGTGGCGGCCCAACGGCAGGCTCGTGCCCTTCCTGCCGGCACCGGTGGGCCGAGTCGGCATGAGCGTCTACGACTGGTTGTTGTGGCGTGGATCGAAGTCGGCCGATGACGCGCAGCGGCGCGAACTCGGATTGCCCAAGACAGCAAGTCCTTGGACGCGGCGAATCGCCGAACACGGATCGCTGGAAATTCAGGCTTACGACGACGCCTGCTACCCAGGGCTTGCCGCCGAATGGGCGAAATGGAACGGCCAGCGCCCCTTCGTCGGTGCGCTGACGATGGAATTGCCCACGCCGGCCGATGA
>NZ_LZKV01000261.1:0-20319 GCF_001672995.1 Mycobacterium sp. 1482292.6
TCGAGGTGCACCGCGCGCTGGGCACCCACCCGGGCGGCATCCACGTCGAGATCACCGGCGAGAACGTCACCGAGTGTTTGGGTGGCGCGCAAGACATTTCGGACACCGACCTGGTCGGCCGTTACGAAACCGCTTGCGACCCACGGCTGAACACCCAGCAGTCGCTGGAGTTGGCCTTCCTCGTCGCCGAGATGCTGCGCGACTAGCCGCGCGCCGAAAGCCGCTCCCGCTGTACGCCCTGCGACGCCGGGGTGGCCGGGGCAGTGCGGCTTCGCTTCGAGGTGAACCGGGCTCGCAGATTGCCCCACACAATGCGCGGTAACAGGGCGGGATCCTGCAGCCGTGACGGCGGGTCGATGAAGTTGGAGACCCGAAAGAAGCGTTCGGTCAGGACGACGTCCCGGGTCGAGGCGTTCAGTGCGGCGCGCGAGACCCAGCCTGAGAGTCGCCGGCGTAGCCCGCGCGGCCGGTAGCCGCCGGACGTGGCCCGGTCCCTGGCCCGATTGGCGGCCCACGTCTGGCCGATGTACTGGGCCGTCGCCCGGAAAAAGCGTTGCGCCAGTTGGGCATCGCCCGCGCTCAGGCAATCGCGCAGGGTCAGTGCTTCGAGCGCGGCGATCGTCATGCCCTGGCCGTAGGTCGGATCGAGGCTGCAGAGCGCGTCGCCCATCACCAGCAAACCCGAAGGGAAATCGGCCATTTGGTCGTAGCGCCGCCAGATCGCGGCGGTGTGGTGGTATGTCACGGCCTCACCGATGGGATAGGCGCGGCGCAGGCCCTCGATAATGGCCGGGGGCAGTGCCGGCTCGGCCATCGCGAGCATCGCGGCGAAATCGGTTGGCGGCTCCCCGGCCTCGGCCGGCACGCCGATCGCCAGCATGAACGTGTCGTGCTCGTTGGCCAGCAACAAGCCCCCCGGCCGGCCGCCCCCCGGGTTGAACATCACCAGCCGCTGGGCGATCGATCCCTCGGGCATGCTCAACTGTTGGCTCGCGTAGCCGTATCGGGCCACCGCCCGATCCTCGGTTGGCCGTGCATAACCCAGGCTCTCCAGAAACGCCGGGGTGCGCGCGGCGCGCCCCATGGCGTCCACCACCAGATCGGCGTCCAGCTCGGTGAGAAAACCGTTGTAGCGCCGGGTGATTCGCACGCCGTTGACGATGTCCGCGGTGTTGAGAAGTTCGGACACGTCGTGCCCGTCGAGGAAGGTCACGTTCGGCAGGGCCTTGACCCGCCGACGGACGTGAAACTCCATGAACGGCCGGGTCGTCATGTGCAGCGCCAACGCGTCCGGATCGGCGAACGTCCCCGAGTGTTTCATCTCGTAGCGCCCGAAGCGCACGTAGAACCGCGACAGATCGCCGTCGTCGACGACGACCGCCCCCGCCCTGGACAGGTCCTCGAGCAGGCCGGGAAACAATTCTTCCAGCACCTGCAGGCCGCGGCTGTAGAAGTTGTGCACGTGACGGCCCTGGGGGATTCCCCGCCGGTGGCACGGATGGTCGGGCAATCTGTCCCGCTCGACCACACTGACCGAATCGTAGAACTCCGAAAGTACACGCGCGGCAAGCAAACCCGCCATTCCGGCACCCAGTACGACTGCGTGCTCGCCGAGCCGGTTCGGCGAGTCGACGCGATGCGTTGTCGAACCCATGCAGAAGTACGGTACACCAAAATTAAGAAAAATAAGAGAATTTTGTGATTACCTTAAGACGCGTGTCGTCGTGCCGGGTTACGTCGACCCCGAGTGCGGCCGGCTACAGCAGACCGTTGAGGTTGCTACCGACCGTCCACGCCGCGGTCGCGACCAGCCCGGTGATCGCCAGGATCACCGCCACCCAGACCAGCACCATGCGCCGGTTGTGCTGGCGCGCCCAGACGAACTCGCTGATCGGGATGCCCGCGAATTCGCCTGTGACAGCCTCGTATTCGTAGTCGTCCTCGGGCTCGACGTCGGGCTGCACCGGGCGTTTCGGCTCCGGCCAGTCCTGCGGCCCCCGCGTCAGCTGGCGCGTGGGTGCACGCACCGGCGCCGGTCCGGGCGGCGTGGGCCGGTGCGGCGGCCGCTGGCCCACCCGGCTGTGCTGCGCCGCCGCCGAACGGTGTTGCGCGGAGTTGCGTGGCGCCGGCACGGAGAACTCCGGCAGCGCAAGCTCGTCGGCGATGGCGTCGAGGTCGGCTCGCATCTCGATCGCGTCGGCGTAGCGGTCGGCGGGGCCGCGGGCCGTGGCGCGCTGGACGAATTCGTCGAACTGCCCGGGCACGCCGTCGATGACCGCACTCGGCGGCGGCACGTCGGTGTCCAGCCGCTGGTAGGCGAGCGACAACGCCGAGTCGCCGGTGAACGGTGTGCGCCCGGTGAGCAGCTCGTAGGTCATGATCCCCGCGGAGTAGACGTCGCTGCGCGCCGTGGCGGTGCCGTCGCGCACCTGTTCGGGTGACAGATAGGCGGCGGTGCCCAAAATGACGCTGGCGGAGGTGATTCCGGCGGCGGCGACGGCTCGCACCAACCCGAAGTCGGCGATCTTGACCTCGCCGTCGTCGGAGATCAGCACGTTCTCGGGCTTGACGTCGCGATGCACCAGGCCGGCCCGGTGCGCGGCGGCCAGCCCGCCCAGCACCGGACGAAGCACCGCGGCGACGGCATAGGGCGGCATGGGTCCGCGTTCGCCCAGCAGTTCGCGCAGCGTGCCGCCCTCGATGAGCTCCATCACCAGAAACGGGTGCCGGGCGTCCAGGCCCTGGTCGTAGACCGCGACCAGCCCGGGATCCTTCAGTCGGGCGACGGTCTGGGCCTCGCGCTGGAAGCGGGTCAGGAATTGCTCGTCGCCGGCGTAGCGAGAATCCATCACCTTCACCGCGACGGGGCGGTCCAGGCGGGTATCCAGGCCGCGGTACACCGTCGACGTGCCGCCGCTGGCGATCCTGGACTGAACCAGGTAGCGGCCGTCCAGCAAGGCGTTCTCCAACGGATCGGCCGACCCGGATTGGGGACGGCGACCATGCGGGCCGACCCGGCCCGAGGCGGGGCCGGGCGATTGCGCTTGGGCCACGGGGCCATCGTAGGTGTGCGGCGGTGATTGGCCGGTAGAACACGGGTTCAAGGTGGCCATCTAGGCCTACACTTGCCGGGATGAGCAGTATTCCTGCCGGCGACGATGTGCTAGAGCCCGACGAGCCGATCTATGACCTCAAGCGGGTCGCCGAACTGATGGGGGTGCCGGTCACCAAGGTGCATCAGCAACTCCGGGAGGGCCACCTGGTTGCGGTTCGCCGCGACGAGGGTCTGGTGGTGCCGCAGGTGTTCTTCACCAAGTCCGGTGAGGTGGTCAAGAGCCTGCCGGGACTGCTGACCATCCTGCACGACGGCGGCTACCACGACACCGAGATCGTGCGCTGGTTGTTCACCCGGGATCCCTCGTTGACGGTCACCCGTGACGGCAGCCGCGACGCCCTCAACAACGCCCGTCCGGTCGACGCCCTGCACGCCCATCAGGCCCGTGAGGTCGTGCGCCGGGCGCAAGCGATGGCCTACTGAGCCCGTTCGCTCAATCGGCGGGGACGTCGGCCGCGACGCCGGCGGGCTCGGCCTGCCGCGCGGGGGCCCGATACAGGCTGTAGCCGGCGATCAGCGCGCAGACGGTGGCCAGCGAAAAGTGCAACCACGAGTACATGCCGTGCGAGCCATCGGGTTTGAAAATCACCATCACCCAGGTCGACACGCCGCCGATGAGTGCGACCGCCCGCCGCGACTGCGCCAGCGGGGCCACGATCGCCAGCGGCCACGAGTAGTACCAGGGCAGCGCGGCCGGCACGAACAGCACCACGATCAACATCGACCACGCGACGCCGGTCAGCGCGGCCCGGTCGTCGCGGCGAAACCGCCACCACAACAGCGGCAGCGAAATCGCGATGATCGCGATGCCGGCCAGCCGGGTGACGCGAAGGATCGGATAGAAGCTCACCGGGAAGAACCCGCCGCCGATCGCGTGGATCAGGTTGGCGGCCGCGGTGGGCACGGTCAACCAGTTGATGATCTTCACCGATCCGGCCAGCGCGGTCAGCCAGCCCAGGCCGACGCCCGCCACCGCCGACAGGACCGCGAACACCACCAAAAAGATCAGCAGCGGCAACGCCGTGGCCGCGAAAAACGCTGGCACCGGCCGATATCCGCGCCGATCGCGCAGCTGACGCGCCCACACCCACACCAGAAAAGGCAGCGCGATGCCGGCGGTGGCTTTGACCGCGATCGCGACGGTGATCAGCGTGATGCCGGCAACGGGGCGGCCACCGAACGTCAACGCGATGCCGGCGGCCATCAGGCCCACCATCAGCATCTCGTTGTGCACCCCACCCATCAGATGGATGAGCACCAGGGGGTTGAGCACGCAGATCCACAGCGCCGTCGCACCGTCGGCGCCCAGCTGGTGCGCGATGCGGGGAGTCGCCCAGACCAGCAGCGCCAGGCCGGGCAGCATGCACAGTCGCAGCAACGCGGTGCCGGCCACCACGTTGTTGCCGACCACGATGGTGATGATCTTGGCCACCAGGATGAACACCGGGCCATAGGGTGCGGTGGTGATCGACCAGATGGGACTGACGTTGTCCAACAGGCTGTTTGGGTTGGCGACCGGGCCGACGGCGTACGGGTCCAGTCCGTCGCGCAGCAACGCCCCCTGCGCCAGGTAGGAATAGGTGTCCCGGCTGAAGACGGGCACCGACACCAGCAGCGGCGCCAGCCAGAACGCGGTGGTGGCCTTCATGACGAACTCGGTCGCCTCGCCGGCCAACACCCGACGACCCAGGGCGAGCCACGCGATCAGCATCAGACCGACACCGGTCCACAACACGATCGACGACAGCACCAGGCCGTGCCCAAAACGCAACCAGGACATGTGCATCGACTCGAGCAGCGGGTCGTGCTGGCGGGTGCTGCCCGCGCCCAAACCGCCCAGCGTGATCAGCACCGAGCCGAGCATGCCCAGTTTCGCCGGGCGGGAGTCGCCGGCGGCGAGGAAGGCCTTCAGCCGTGAAACCCATTCACCGCGTGCCGGTTTGGCCGCCGGTGAGTCGGCTGTCGGGCTATCGATTGGCGTCGTCATCGGTCAGGCGGACCGGTTCGTGGCCAGCTTGGCCAATTCGGACAGGCCCGCTTTGGCCGCGGTGTTGATGGGTGCGGCCGCCAGGGTGGCCAGCGCCCGCTGGGTCAGCGTGGCGATCCGCTGTTCGGCCGCGGCCAGCGCCCCCACCGACTCGATGACGTCGCGCAGCTGATCCACCTGCGCATCGGTCAGCCGGGCCCCGATTGAAGTGCGTAACAGGTTGGCCGCCAACGGGTCTGACTTCTCCGCCAGCTCCACCGCCTCGGCCAGCAGCACGGTGCGCTTGCCCGATCGCAGATCGTCCCCGGACGGCTTGCCGGTCACCGCGGGGTCACCGAACACGCCCAGCACGTCGTCGCGCAGCTGGAACGCCACCCCCAGGTCTGTGCCGAACTGGCTGAAGACGTCGTGGACGTCGGGCCGGTCGGCGGCGGCGGCCGCCCCGAGTTGCAGCGGCCGGGACACGGTGTAGCAGGCGGTCTTGAAGGTGTCGACGTTCATCGCCGAGGCGATCGAGGCGGCCGCGCTGGCCTCGGCGACGATGTCGAGGTACTGCCCGCCGAGCACCTCGGTGCGAATGTTCGCCCACACCCGCCGCACCCGGCGCGCCGCCTGCGGCGTCAACTCCACCCCGAACACGATGTCGTCGGCCCAGGCCAGCGCGAGATCGCCGAGCAGGATGGCCGCCGACATCCCGAACTGCTCGGGCGAACCCTGCCAGTGCCGCTCGCGATGCAGCGCCGCGAACTGGACGTGGGTGGTCGGCCGGCCGCGCCGGGTGGAGGAGTCGTCGATCACGTCGTCGTGCACCAGCGCGCAGGCGTGCAGCAGCTCGAGTGCGGAAAACAGCAGCAGCGCTTGCTCATCGGGCGCTTCGGTGGTCACCGCGCGCCAGCCCCAATAGGCGAAGGCGGGCCGCAGCCGCTTGCCCCCGCCCAGCACGAAGTCTTCCAGCGCGGCGATCAGACCGCTGTAGTCGTCTCCGATGTACGCGGTCTCGGTGCGCCGGTCGTGCATGTACCGCCGCAACTGGTCGGTGATGGCGCCGGTCAACTCGACGGTTGCCGCTGCTGCTGTGGCTCCTAGGCTCAGCGCGGCGCCCCTTTCTGCTCGGCTGGCTGGGTGTTCCAGGCCCGACCAGTGTATTCGCCGCGGCGCCCGGGTCGCCTTCCCCACGGTTTCCCCACGGCGCGGGCGGGCGGACCCAGTTGCTTCGCATGGCTCACGAACCCGCCCCTATGCTGGCGGGTGCGCTGGGGGCCGCGAATGCTGCGCGGCCGCAAGACGCCCCGGGCCAATAGTCGTCAGATGGAGAGAAGCCGCGTGACCCTCAACACCATTGCGCTCGAGCTGGTGCCGCCGAACGCCGACGAAGGTCGGGAGCGGGCGCTGGAAGAGGCGCACAAAGTGGTGCGGAATTCGGCCGAGGCGGGCCTGGGCGGCCGGATCCGGCACGTGATGATTCCGGGGATCATCGCCGAGGACGACGACCGCCCCATCCAGATGAAGCCCAAGCTGGACGTGCTCGACTTCTGGTCGATCGTCAAGCCGGAACTGCCCGGGATCAACGGCCTGTGCACGCAGGTCACCGCCTTCATGGACGAGGCGTCGCTGCGCGCGCGGCTGACCGAACTGACCTCGGCGGGCATGGAGGGCGTGGTCTTCGTCGGGGTGCCGCGCACCATGAACGACGGCGAGGGCTCCGGCGTCGCCCCCACCGACGCCCTGTCGATCTACCGCGAGCTGGTGACCAACCGCGGCGTGATCCTGATCCCCACCCGGGACGGCGAACAGGGCCGGTTCAACTTCAAGTGCGACCAGGGCGCCACCTACGGTATGACGCAGCTGCTGTACTCCGACGCGATCGTGGGCTTCCTGAGCGAGTTCGCCAGGCAAACCGACCACCGGCCGGAGATCTTGCTGTCATTCGGCTTCGTGCCGAAGATGGAGAGCCGGGTCGGGCTGATCAACTGGCTCATCCAGGACCCGGGCAACCCGGCGGTGGCCGCCGAGCAGGAGTTCGTCAGGAAGCTGGCCGCCGGCGAACCGGCGCAGAAGCGCCAGCAGATGCTCGACCTGTACAAGCGGGTCATCGACGGGGTTGCCGAGCTGGGCTTCCCGTTGAGCATCCACCTCGAGGCGACCTACGGAAATTCCGGGCCGGCCTTCCAGACGTTCGCGGAGATGCTCGCCTACTGGTCACCGGGCCGGCAGGGGTAGCTAGCTGGGCGGCGGCTGGTCGCGCGGCGCCGTCAACCGCGGTGACCGGTCCCGGCTGACCCAGGCCAGCAGTCCCACCACCCCGGCGGCCGCGAACGACGCGATGCACAGCCACACCACCGCTCCGGTGAAGGAACGGGTGTTGGGGTCGGTGTAGCGGGCCTGGGCGGTCATGGTGGTCACCACCCCGGGCTTGAGCTTCCACGACACCACGTCGGGCTCGACCCGGTCACCGTTGGTTGAGGTCACCACCCCGGGGAACGCGACCGTCAGTTCGACGTCGGCCTCGGGATCGGTCAGCGAGGTCAGATCCGCCCGACCCTCCAGGATCACCAGGTTGCCGTTGCGGCGCAGCGTCAGGTTCACCCCGGAGGCGTCGGAGTTCATGTTGGCCAGCTGCGGCAACTCCGCGAACGTCAGGTCGGAGAACACCGCCTGCGAGCCGACGTAGCCGTCGCTGTCGTAGTTCGACACCGCCACCTTCTGGCTGAACGGCAGGTTGTTGCTGTCCAGTTGGGGGCCGGTGTCCTTGGGGGTCTTGGGTTTCGCGGCGGCGACGATCTCGCCGGACACCAGGTCGTCGGGGGAGATGGTGAGCGAGGCCCGGACCCGCAGGCACCCGGTGGCCAACGGCACCACCAGCAGCAGCAGCGCGAGGGCGGTCAGGCGGCGCCGTCGAGTTCGAGACGCTCGGGATCCTCGGCTGCGGGGCGGGGGAGAGCTGGCTCGCACCAGGTCATCGTGCCAGATCCGATGTGCCACCCGAATGAGGTGGCGTCTTCCGACCTGGGCCGGGTCGCGGGCCGGCTCCGGCTATAGCGGTAGCTTGCGGCCCAGGATCGCAAAAGCCCGCGGGTCGCCGGCGAAGTGGTAGCCGCGAATGACGTCGGTGAAGCCCAGGCGCCGATACAACCGCCAGGCGCGGTTGGGCTCACCATTGGTTTCCGGCGTGGAAAGCAGCACATTCTGTTCGGCGCGACCGGCGAGCAGCCGTCGGGCCAGCGCCTCGCCCAGCCCGCGGCCCTGGGCGCGGGGGTGGATGTGCAGCTCGGTCAGCTCGAAGTAGCTGTTCATCAGCCGCGAGATCTCCTGCGGCGGTGAGCCGCCGCGCTGCATGCCCAGCACCACCTGCTGTTGCCACCATTGCCCGGGCGCGCCGGGATAGCCGTAGGCCACCCCGAGCAACGGGGCACTGGCCAGGGCCTCGGCCGAGGGCGGTTGCCCGCCTGCGCCTTCGGCCTCCTCGGTTTCGACGACGCCGGCCCCCTGCCAGCCCCGCCGCCGGATGTGTTCCAGCCACATCGCGGCGCGCTGGTTCTCGGTGCCGCGTGGGTAGCGCATCGCATCGACGTACACCGCCAGGGCGTCACCGAGGCGACGCTCCATGTCGTGGGGCAGCAGATCGATGAGAAATATCGCCAACTCGCGGTCTCCTCCTCATCGGTTCCTCATCGGTGCGCGGGGCGCTGCGGTGCGTCGGCGGCATGTGGTCGCGGCGGGCCGGGCCGCTATCGCCCATTATCGGACCCGCGTGCGACGGCCCGACGAGTGGTCGTGACACCGGACCGACGAACGGCCGCGGTTCGGGAAGCCGGTTGTAGCGCACGGCAGTTCCGGTCTGCGGGGGCGTCCGCGGGCGGCCGGGATAGAATCGGCGCCGAACCAGTGGTATGGGGCAGATTGACCTCGTATCATTTCAATTAGTTGCCCCCGCAACGGGCATCCGCGTGCTACCGATAGTCACGTGCCTAACAGTCGGCAAGGAGGGACGAATGCCACTCTCCGATCATGAGCAGCGGATGCTCGATCAGATCGAGAGCGCTCTCTACGCCGAGGACCCCAAATTCGCGTCGAGTGTTCGCGGTGGAGGTTTTCGCGCACCGACCGCCCGCCGGCGGTTGCAGGGCGTGGCGCTGTTCGTCATCGGTCTCGCGATGCTGGTCTCCGGGGTGGCGTTCAAGGCGACGATGATCGGAAACTTCCCGATCCTCAGCGTCTTCGGGTTCATCGTCATGTTCGGCGGAGTGATCTTCGCGATCACCGGCCCCCGGTTGTCTGGCAGGCCCGACCATTCCGGCCCGGCGGCCACGTCGCTGCGTCAACGCCGCAATAAGAGCGGGGGCTCGTTCACCAGCCGCATGGAGGACCGGTTCCGCCGTCGTTTCGACGACTAACCGCATCCACACACACTCGGGGTAGCCATCGGCTGCCCCGATTCGTTTTCCGGGGCCGGGCGCCATCGGCCGGGCATCCGGCCTCCGCGCAACCGTCGATGCCGTTTTGCTGCTCGATCGAGGCCTAACCGCAGCGCGTCTCGGTATCGATGCCCCACCACGCCCCACTAAAGTCCCCCACAACGCCCCACCGACGGTATTTCGCCTGGTAATCGGGCCGCGATCCAGAGCGCGACAGCCACCCCGGGCGGGGCGCGACACACCCTTTGCGCGGATTTGACGGCGTCCTGACGACGGATAACCCTGAAAACGCCGCGGCGACACCCCAAGAATGGGGCGTAGTGGGGGATTGTGGGGTATGGTGGCTGCAGTGTTTGGGTGACCCCATAGGGGAGGTGAGCTGGTGTTTCTCGGCACCTACACGCCCAAACTCGACGACAAGGGGCGGCTCACGCTGCCCGCCAAGTTCCGCGACGCACTGGCAGGGGGGTTGATGGTCACCAAGAGCCAGGACCACAGCCTCGCCGTCTACCCGCGGGCGGAATTCGAGCAACTGGCCCGCCGCGCGAGCAAGGCGTCGCGGAGCAACCCCGACGCCCGGGCGTTTCTCCGCAATCTCGCCGCCGGCACCGACGAACAGCATCCCGATGCGCAGGGCCGGATCACGTTATCGGCCGACCACCGGCGCTACGCCAACCTTTCCAAGGACTGCGTGGTGATCGGCGCGATCGACAACCTCGAGATCTGGGATGCGCAGGCATGGCAGGACTACCAGCAGACCCACGAAGAGAACTTCTCCGCGGCCAGCGATGAAGCACTCGGCGACATCATCTGAGGCGCATGCCCGTACACCGTGGCCTCTGCCCGAACCGACCCTGGCGTACTTCCCCAACGCCAGGTTCGCGGCTTCGGTCAGAGACCTCGGTGCAGGGGCCGCCCCTCTTCCCGAGCACCTGCCAAGGCCTGTCCGGGCGGCACAGACCCGACGCGGCGCGAGGACCCGCCCGTCGGGGGTGCGGGCGGC
This sequence comes from Mycobacterium sp. 1482292.6, assembly GCF_001672995.1. Taxonomy (NCBI): domain Bacteria; kingdom Bacillati; phylum Actinomycetota; class Actinomycetes; order Mycobacteriales; family Mycobacteriaceae; genus Mycobacterium; species Mycobacterium sp. 1482292.6. The sequence goes on from NZ_LZKV01000261.1 coordinate 10,521, forward strand.
CGACGGATGCCGGCAGATTCGTGGAGGCGTTGCGGTGGCTGACAATTCGAGTCCCGACGATTACGGGCATGTCCCCGTCCTGCTGGAACGCTGCGTCGAACTGCTCACGCCCGCGCTGACCCGCCACCACCCCGACGGGTCGGGGGCGACGCTGGTCGATGCCACCCTCGGCGCGGGCGGGCATGCGGAGCGGTTCCTCACCGACCTGCCGGGCCTGCGGCTGATCGGGCTCGATCGCGATCCCAGCGCGCTGGACATCGCCCGGGCGCGGCTGGCGCGCTTCGCCGACCGCCTCACGCTGGTGCACACCCGCTACGACGACGTCGCCACGGCGCTGGATGAATCCGGTTATGCGGCAATCGAATCCGTGGACGGGATGCTGTTCGACCTCGGGGTGTCGTCCATGCAGCTCGATCGCACCGAGCGCGGCTTCGCCTATGCCCAGGACGCGCCGCTGGACATGCGGATGGACCCCTCGTCGCCGCTGACCGCGGCCGACATCGTCAACACCTATGACGAGGCGGAGCTGGCGAGGATCTTGCACCGCTACGGCGAGGAGCGGTTCGCGCGCCGCATCGCCGCGCACATCGTGCGCCGCCGGGCCCGCGAGCCGTTCAGGTCGACCGCGGACCTGGTGGCCCTGCTCTACGAAGCGATTCCGGCCGCGGCCCGGCGCACCGGCGGACACCCGGCCAAGCGCACCTTTCAGGCGCTGCGGGTCGCGGTCAACGACGAACTGGACACGCTGCGCAACGCGCTACCGGCCGCCCTGGACGCCCTCGACGTGGGCGGGCGCATCGTGGTGATGGCCTACCAATCGCTGGAGGACCGGATCGTCAAGCGGCTCTTTGCCCAGGCGGTCGCGTCCCGCACCCCGGTGGACCTGCCGGTCGAACTCCCCGGCCACGAGCCGCGATTCCAGTCCCTGACGCACGGCGCCGATCGGGCCGACGCCACCGAGATCGAACGCAATCCACGCAGTGCCGCAGTGCGATTGCGGGCGCTGCAACGAATGCAGTCACAGCAGGCTAGCGGGAGAGGCGACGCATGAGAGCAGAGCGCGAGACGTCGAAGCGGCGCGGCGGCAGCGATCGCCGGGGCGGGCGCGACGGCGCTGCCCGGCGGACCCGCGCGGCCGAGTCCGGATCGGCGCGGCGCGCCCGAAGCGGCCGCACCTCGGCGCCGGCCCGTGAGGCCCGCGCGCCCAAGTCAGCACCGCAGACCAGCCCCATCGCCCGGCCGGTGGAGCGGCCGGCCCGGGCCAAAAGCACCAGCCAGGCCAAGGCGCGGGCCAAGGCGCGCAAGGCCAAGGCCCCCAAGGTTGTTCGGCCTCGCCTGACCGAGCGGTTGGCCGCCCGGCTGGCCTCGATCGACCTGCGGCCGCGCACCCTGGCCAGCAAGGTCCCGTTCGTCGTGCTTATCATCGGTGCGCTGGGCATCGGGCTGGGGCTCACGCTGTGGCTGTCCACCGACTCCGCGGAACGCTCGTACAAGTTGAGTCACGCCCGGGAGCGCACCCGGTTGCTGCAGCAGCAGAAGGAGGCGCTGGAGCGCGACGTGCGCGAGGCGGAGGCCGCCCCGGCGCTGGCGGAGGCGGCCCGCAAGCAAGGCATGATCCCGAGCCGGGACACCGCGCACCTGGTGCAGGATCCATCCGGGAACTGGGTGGTGGTCGGCACGCCGAAGCCGGCCGACGGCGTTCCGCCGCCGCCGCTGAACGCCAAGCTGCCCGACGAGGCGCCCCAGCCCCCGAAGCCGCCGGCCGCTCCTCCGGAGGTCTCGATCCGGATGGAACCGGCCCCCGGCGGCCCCGTCCCGGCCAGGTCCGGGCCCGAAGCGCTACTGCGCGCGCCCGACGGCGCGTCGACGGTGGGCGGTCAGCACCTGCCGCCGGCGGCGCCCCCGGTGCCCGGCGCGCCTGCCGCGCCCGGTGTGCCCCCCACGGGTACGCTGCCCGGCATGCCAGGCGGACCGGCGACGGGTGCATTGCCCGGCATGCCCGCTGCCCCGGCCACCGGCGCACTGCCCGGCATGCTGCCGGCGATGCCGACGCCGGGACTGCCCATGCCGGCCGGACCGGCGACCGCTCCGGCGCCCCCCGAGGTGTCGATTCCCCTGGGCGGGTTGCCGATTCCGGCTCCCGGCCAGATGCCCGCACCGTTGCCCGCCGAGATTCCGATCCCGGTGCAGTTGGGCCGCCCGGCCGCGCCGGCTCAACCGGCGGTCCCCGCCGCCCCGGTCAACGGCCTGCCCGGGCCCGCGGCCGGCGCGGCGCCAGGTGCCCCCAGGTGAGCCGCGGTGAATCCCCGCGGGCCCGCCGGTCGCAGTCGGCGCGCCCGACGCGTGGTCCCCGTAAGGACTTGGCGGGCAAGGGCGTCCGGCAACCCAAGCGCCGCCTGAAACCGCAGCAGGCCGACACCGGCCGCGACGTTCGGGAGCCGAAGCGATTCCGGAAAGCCAAGCAGGCCAAGGGCGCCGGGGCCGCGCAGCGGCCCGAGGTGGTGGCGGCGGGGCACTCGGCGCGGGAGCGCCGCACCCGTCAGATCGTGCAATTGACCAGCCGCGGCGGGTCGTTCGTCTTCCGGCACCGCGCGGGCAACGTGGTCATCCTGGTGCTGATGCTGGTGGCGGCCGCCCAGCTGTTCGTCCTGCAGGTGACCAACGCCCCGTCGCTGCGGGCCCAGGCCGCCGGCCAGCTCAAGGTCACCGATGTGGAAAAGGCGGTGCGCGGCAGCATCATCGACCGTCGCAAAGACCAGCTTGCCTTCACCATCGAATCGCGTGCGCTGACGTTTCAGCCGAAACGGATTCGTAAGCAGCTCGAGGAGGCCAAAGCCAAGAACTCGACCGCTCCCGATCCGCAGCAGCGGTTGCGCGACATCGCCAAGGAGGTCTCCAGCCGCCTGGGCAACAAGCCGGACTCGGCGACCGTGTTGAAGAAGCTGCAGACCGACGACAACTTCGTCTATCTGGCGCGCGCCGTCGATCCCGCTGTCGCCAGCGCGATCTCGGATAAGTACCCCGAGGTCGGTTCCGAGCGCCAGGATCTGCGCCAGTATCCGGGCGGATCGCTGGCGGCCAACATCGTCGGCGGCATCGACTGGGACGGGCACGGCCTGCTGGGGCTGGAAGAGGCCATGGATTCGGTGCTGTCGGGCACCGACGGCGCGGTCACCTATGACCGCGGATCCGACGGCGTGGTCATCCCCGGCAGCTACCGCAACCGGCACCGGGCGGTCAACGGCTCGATGGTCCAGCTGACCCTCGACGACGACATCCAGTTCTACGTCCAGCAGCAGGTCCAGCAGGCCAAGAATGTTTCTGGCGCGCACAATGTTTCGGCCGTCGTGCTGGACGCCAAGACCGGCGAAGTGCTGGCCATGGCCAACGACAACACGTTCGACCCCTCGCAGGACATCGGGCGCCAAGGCGACAAACAGCTGGGCAACCTGGCCGTGTCCTCGCCGTTCGAGCCCGGCTCGGTGAACAAGGTGATCACCGCCTCGTCGGTCATCGAGTACGGCCTGTCCAATCCCGATGAGGTGCTTCAGGTCCCCGGCACCCTCCAGATGGGCGGGGTGTCCATCCACGACGCATGGGACCACGGCGTGATGCCCTACACCACCACCGGTGTGTTCGGAAAGTCCTCCAACGTTGGCACTTTGATGCTCGCACAGCGCGTCGGCCCGGAGCGCTTCTACGACATGGTCCGCAAATTCGGTCTGGGCCAGCGCACCAACGTGGGCCTGCCGGGTGAGAGCGCCGGGCTGGTGCCGCCGATCGACCAGTGGTCGGGCAGCACCTTCTCGAACCTGCCCATCGGCCAAGGTCTTTCGATGACGCTGCTGCAGATGACCGGCATGTACCAGGCGATCGCGAACGATGGATTGCGGATACCGCCGCGAATCATCAAGGCCACCATCGCCCCCGACGGCACTCGCACCGAGGAGCCGCGTCCGGACGGCGTGCGGGTGGTGTCGCCGCAGACGGCGCAGACCGTGCGCAACATGCTGCGCGCCGTCGTGCAAAAGGACCCGATGGGCTACCAGCAGGGCACCGGTTCCGCCGGCGCGGTGACGGGCTACCAGATGGCCGGCAAGACGGGTACCGCCCAGCAGATCAACCCGGCCTGCGGCTGCTACTTCGACAACGTCTACTGGATCACGTTCGCGGGGATGGCGACCGTCGACAATCCCCGGTACGTCATCGGCATCATGATGGACAACCCCGAGCGCAACGCCGACGGGACGCCGGGCCACTCGGCGGCCCCGCTGTTCCACAACATCGCCGGCTGGCTGATGCAGCGCGAGAACGTGCCGCTGTCGCCCGACCCCGGGCCGCCGCTGACGCTGCAGGCCACCTAGCCCTAGCGACCTCGCCAGGGCCGAGCCGGACCTTCCGTCGGCGCGCGCATCGCTTCGTGGCCGGTCGCGGCTAGGTAGGGTGTCATGGCCGATCATGAGGATCGCGCGGCGTCGGAGGGAGGTGTGAGAAGAAGTGGTGCTGCCCACTGGGTTACGCCCCAGCGCCGTCGCCGGCGTGCGGTTGCCCGCGCTCGCCGAGCAGGTGGGAGCGGTCCCGGCCGACGTCGCAGGTCAGGGCGCCGTCGTGCCCGACGTGGCGATCACCGGCGTGACGCTGCGCGCCCAGGACGTGCTGCCCGGTGACCTGTTCGCCGCGTTGCCCGGCCTGACCACGCACGGGGCCCGCTATGCCGCGGAGGCGATCGAACGCGGCGCGATCGCCGTGCTCACCGATGCCGCCGGGGTCGCGGAGATGATCGCCGCCGGCGCCCCGCCCGTGCCGACGCTGGTGCACCCCGACCCCCGCAGCGTGCTCGGCGGCCTGGCCGCCACGGTGTACGGGAACCCGTCGCAGCGGCTGGCCGTCATCGGCATCACCGGCACCTCCGGCAAGACCACCACCACCTACCTGGTCGAATCCGGCCTGCGAGCCGCCGGGCGCAGGTGCGGGCTGATCGGCACCATCGGCATTCGCATCGACGGCGCCGACATCCCCAGCGCGCTGACCACCCCGGAGGCGCCCGCGCTGCAGGCGATGCTGGCGGCCATGGCCGAGCAGGGTGTCGACACCGTGGTCATGGAGGTCTCCAGCCACGCGCTGGCGCTGGGCCGGGTGGACGGAACCGGTTTCGCGGTAGGCGGTTTCACCAACCTGTCCCGCGATCACCTTGACTTTCACCCGACCATGGAAGACTACTTCAACACCAAAGCCCTGTTGTTCGAGCCGAATTCGCCGCTGCGGGCGCGCCGCGCGGTGGTGTGCGTCGACGACGAGGCCGGGCGGGCCATGGCGGATCGAGCCGGCGACGCCGTCACCGTCAGCGCCGAGGGCCGGCCGGCGAATTGGCGCGCCGTCGATGTGGCCCCGATGGGCGCCGGGGGACAACAGTTCTCCGTCATCGACCCCGCCGGCGCGCGGCACCAGGTCGGGGTCCCGCTGCCCGGCCACTACAACATCGCCAATTGCCTTGTGGCGCTGGCCCTTCTGGATGCGGTCGGAGTGACGCCGGAGCAGGCGGCGCCGGGGCTGCGGCAGACCCGCGTGCCGGGGCGCATGGAACAGATCGACGCCGGCCAGGAGTTTTTGGCGCTGGTCGACTACGCCCACAAGCCAGGCGCTCTGCGCGCGGTGCTGAGCACGCTGGCGCGTCCGGGTCGCCGGGTGGCGGTGGTGTTCGGCGCCGGCGGCGAGCGCGACCCGGGCAAGCGGGCGCCGATGGGCGCGACGGCCGCCGAGCTGGCCGATCTGGTGGTCGTCACCGACGACAATCCGCGCGGCGAAGACCCGTCGGCGATTCGCCGGGAGATCCTGGCCGGGGTGACCGAAAGTGGCTGCGCGACAGAAGTTGTCGAGATCGCCGACCGGCGCGAGGCGATCCGGCACGCGGTCGGCTGGGCCAGGCCCGGCGACGTGGTACTGATCGCCGGCAAGGGCCACGAAACCGGGCAGCGCGCCGGTGACGTGGTCCGCCCCTTCGACGACCGCGTCGAGTTGGCGCGGGCGTTGGAGGATCGCGCATGATCGACCTGACCCTCGCCCAGATCGCCGACATCGTCGGGGGCACCCTGTCCGACATCTCGCCCGAGGACGCCGCGCACCGCCACGTCACCGGGACGGTGGAGTTCGACTCGCGTGCCGTCGGGCCGGGCGGGCTGTTCCTGGCGCTGCCCGGCGCACGCTCGGACGGGCACGACCATGCGGCCTCGGCGGTGGCGGCCGGCGCGGTCGCGGTGCTGGCAGCGCGGCCGGTCGGGGTCCCCGCCATCGTCGTCGCACCCGCGGGGGTTTCGGGATCGCGGGCCGGGGTCCTCGAGCACGACCCGGACGGCTCGGGTGCCGCGGTGCTGGCCGCGCTGGCCAGGCTGGCCAAGGCGGTGGCCGCCGAACTGGTGGCGGGCGGGCTGACGATCGTCGGCATCACCGGGTCGTCGGGAAAGACCTCGACCAAGGACCTGGTGGCCGCCGTGCTGGCGCCGCTGGGTCAGGTGGTGGCCCCGCCCGGGTCCTTCAACAACGAGCTGGGCCACCCCTGGACGGTGCTGCGCGCGACGTCCGACACCGACTATTTGGTTCTGGAGATGTCGGCCCGCCATCCCGGCAACATCGCCGCGCTGGCCGACATCGCCACGCCCTCCATCGGCGTCGTGCTCAACGTCGGCACCGCTCACCTCGGCGAGTTCGGCTCGCGCGAGGCCATTGCCCAAACGAAATCCGAACTGCCACAATCTGTTCCAGCTTCCGGCGTGGTGATCCTGAACGCCGACGATCCGGCCGTGGCGGCCATGGCCGACGTGACCGCGGCCCGGGTGGTCCGGGTCAGCCGCGCCGAGCACACCAACGCGGGCCCCAGCGACCTGTGGGCCGGGCCGGTGTCGCTCGACGAGCTGGCCAGGCCGCGGTTCACGCTGCACCGGCGCGACGCCGCGGGGCTGACGCAGGTGCCGGTGCAGCTCGGCGTCTACGGCGATCACCAGGTCGGCAACGCGCTGAGCGCCGCCGCGGTCGCCCTGGAATGCGGCGCCGACCTCGAACAGGTGGCGGCCGCCCTGGCCGGGGCGGGCCCGGTGTCGCGGCACCGGATGCACGTCACCACCCGCGCCGACGGCGTTACCGTGATCGACGATGCCTACAACGCCAACCCCGATTCCATGCGGGCCGGGTTGCAGGCGCTGGCGTGGATCGCCCACGGCGGGGGCGAGGGCGGCCCCGCCGAAAAGCGCAGGAGCTGGGCGGTGCTCGGCGAGATGGCCGAGCTCGGCGAGGACGCCATCCTCGAGCACGATCGCGTCGGCCGGCTGGCCGTGCGCTTAGATGTGTCTCGACTCGTTGTCGTGGGAAGTGGGAGGTCGATGAGCGCCATGCACCACGGAGCGGTCATGGAGGGTTCCTGGGGCGCCGCCGATAAGGGCGCCGTCAACGTCGCCGACAGCGACGCCGCCCTGGAGTTGCTGCGAGCCGAGCTGCAACCCGGCGACGTGGTGCTGGTGAAGGCGTCGAACTCGGCCGGGCTGGGCGCGCTGGCGGACGCGCTGGCCCGTGACGATCGCGAGGGCGGCGAAGCCGGGCGAAGCGGGTCGTCACCATCGAGCCGTGACGATCGCGAGGGCGGCGAAGCCGGGCGAAGCGGGTCGTCACCAGCAGAAGGCTCGGACGACCGCGGGACGCGCGCATGAGGCAGATCCTGATCGCGGTGGCCGTCGCGCTGACCGTGTCGATCCTGTTGACCCCGGCCCTGATCCGGTTGTTCACCCGGCAGGGATTCGGCCACCACACCCGCGAGGACGGCCCGCCCACCCACCACGCCAAACGGGGCACGCCGTCGATGGGCGGCGTGGCGATCCTGGCCGGCATCTGGGCGGGCTATTTGGGCACCCACCTGGCCGGGATGGCCTTCGACGGTGAAGGCATCACCGTGTCGGGCCTGCTGGTGCTCGGGCTGGCCACCGTGCTCGGCGTCGTCGGATTCCTCGACGACCTGATCAAGATCCGCAGGTCGCGCAACCTCGGCCTGAACAAGACCGCCAAGACGATCGGGCAGGTCGCCGCCGCGGTGCTGTTCGGCGTGCTGGCGCTGCGGTTCCGCAATAACAACGGCCTGACGCCGGCCAGCGCCGACCTGTCCTACGTGCGCGAGATCGCCACCGTCACCCTGGCGCCGGGACTGTTCGTGTTGTTCTGCGTGGTCGTCGTCAGCGCGTGGTCCAACGCGGTGAACTTCACCGACGGCCTGGACGGGCTGGCCGCCGGTTGCATGGCGATGGTCACCGCCGCCTACGTGCTGATCACCTTCTGGCAGTACCGCAACGCCTGCGTCACGGCGCCGGGGCTGGGTTGCTACAACGTGCGCGATCCGCTGGACCTGGCGCTGGTCGCGGCCGCCACCGCGGGCGCCTGCATCGGCTTTCTGTGGTGGAACGCCGCGCCCGCCAAGATCTTCATGGGCGACACCGGATCGCTGGCGTTGGGCGGCATCATCGCGGGTATCTCGGTGACCAGCCGCACCGAGATCCTCGCCGTCGTGCTGGGTTCGCTGTTCGTCGCCGAGGTCAGCTCGGTCGTGTTGCAGATCCTGACCTTTCGGACCACCGGGCGCCGGGTGTTCCGGATGGCACCCTTTCATCACCATTTCGAACTGGCCGGCTGGGCCGAAACCACGGTCATCATCCGCTTCTGGCTGCTCACCGCGATCGCCTGCGGCCTGGGCGTGGCCCTGTTCTACGGTGAGTGGCTGGGCGCGATCGGTGCCTGATGAGCGGCTCTGATCCAGTGCAAGACCCCCTGGCGCCGGGCGCGCCGGTGCTGGTCGCCGGCGGCCGGGTCACGGGCAGGGCCGCGCTGGCGGTGCTGACCCGGTTCGGCGCGGTGCCCACGGTGTGCGACGACGACCCGGCCACGCTGCGCGGCTACGCCGACGCCGGCGTGGCGACCGCGTCCACCGCGACGGCCACCGAGCAGATCTCCCGCTTCGCGCTGGTGGTCACCAGTCCCGGCTTCTCGCCGACGACGCCGCTGCTGGTGGCCGCCGCGGCCGCCGGGGTGCCGATCTGGGGCGACGTGGAGCTGGCCTGGCGGCTCGACGCCGCGGGCCGGTACGGGCCGCCGCGGCGCTGGCTGGTGGTCACCGGGACCAACGGCAAAACGACCACGACGTCGATGCTGCACGCCATGCTGACCGCCGGCGGGCGGCGCAGCCTGCTGTGCGGCAACATCGGCGACCCGGTGCTCGACGTCCTGGAGCAACCCGCCGAGGTGCTGGCCGTCGAGCTGTCCAGCTTCCAATTGCATTGGGCGCCTTCGCTGAAGCCCGAGGCCGGCGCGGTGCTCAACATCGCCGAGGACCACCTCGACTGGCACGGCAGCATGGCCGCCTACGCCGCGGCGAAGGCGCGAGTGCTCGACGGCCGGGTGGCGGTGGTGGGCCTGGACGACCGCCGGGCGGCGGCGCTGCTGGACACCGCCGCGGCGCCGGTGCGCGTCGGCTTCCGGCTGGGTGAACCGGCCGCGGGGGAGCTGGGCGTGCGCGACGGCCAGTTGGTGGACCGCGCGTTCGCCGACGACCTGGCGCTGCTGCCGGTCGACTCCATCCCGGTGCCGGGGCCGGTCGGGGTGCTCGACGCGCTGGCCGCCGCGGCGCTGGCACGCAGCGTCGACGTGCCGGCCGAGGCGATCGCGGCCGCGATCGCCGCGTTCCGGGTGGGCCGGCACCGGGCCGAGGTCGTGGCCGTCGCCGACGGAATCACCTACGTCGACGACTCCAAGGCCACCAACCCGCACG
>NZ_LZKV01000262.1:0-12530 GCF_001672995.1 Mycobacterium sp. 1482292.6
GGTTCGATCCGTCCGCCGGGGGACAGGGCGCCTACGACACCCCGCTGGGCATCACCAACCCGCCCATCGACGAGCTGCTGGACCGCGTCTCGAGCAAGTACGCGCTGGTGATCTACGCCGCCAAGCGGGCCCGTCAGATCAACGACTACTACAACCAGCTCGGCGAGGGCATCCTCGAATACGTGGGCCCGCTGGTCGAGCCGGGGCTGCAGGAAAAGCCGCTGTCGATCGCGATGCGCGAGATCCACGGCGACCTGCTCGAGCACACCGAGGGCGAGTAACAGGGCCGGGCCGGGCGCGCGCTGTGGACAACCGCGATCGGGTCGCGAAAAGAGTGATCGTCGGGGTCTCCGGCGGTATCGCCGCCTATAAGGCGTGCACCGTCGTTCGGCAGCTCGCCGAGGCCGGTCACTCGGTCCGCGTCATCCCGACCGAGTCCGCGCTGCGTTTCGTCGGCGCCGCCACGTTCGAGGCGCTCTCCGGCCAGCCGGTGCACACCGGCGTCTTCACCGACGTGCCGGAGGTTCCGCATGTCCAGCTGGGCAAGCAGGCCGACCTGGTCGTGGTGGCACCCGCCACGGCGGACCTGCTGGCGAGGGCCGTCCACGGCCGCGCCGACGACCTGCTGACCGCCACGCTCTTGACCGCGCGATGTCCGGTGCTGTTCGCCCCGGCGATGCACACCGAGATGTGGTTGCACCCGGCCACCGTCGACAACGTCGCCACGCTGCGCCGCCGGGGAGCGGTCGTGCTCGAACCGGCCGCCGGGCGGCTCACCGGGACGGACAGCGGGTCCGGCCGGCTGCCCGAAGCCGAGGAGATCACCACCCTGGCGCACCTGCTGCTCGACCGTCACGACGCGCTGCCCTACGACCTGGCCGGCTGCAAGATGCTGGTCACCGCCGGCGGCACCCGGGAAGCCGTCGACCCGGTGCGCTTCATCGGCAACCGCAGCTCCGGCAAGCAGGGCTATGCGGTCGCGCGGGTGGCCGCGCAGCGCGGCGCCGAGGTCACGCTGATCGCCGGGCACACCGCCGGGCTGATCGACCCCGCCGGGGTGGAGGTGGTCCACGTCAGCTCGGCCGAGCAACTGGGCGACGCCGTGGCCAAGCACGCGGCCGAGGCGGACGTGCTGGTGATGGCCGCCGCGGTCGCCGACTTCCGGCCGGCCCGGGTTGCGGCCGCCAAGATCAAAAAAGGTGTCGAGGGGCCGCCGACCATCGAGTTGATCCGCAACGACGACGTGCTGGCCGGTGCGGTGCGGGCGCGCGCCAACGGCGAGCTGCCCAACATGCGGGCCATCGTGGGGTTCGCCGCGGAGACCGGCGACGCCAACGGCGACGTGCTGTTTCACGCCCGGGCCAAACTGCGCAACAAGGGTTGTGACCTGTTGGTCGTCAACGCGGTCGGTGACGGCCGGGCCTTCGAGGTGGACAACAACGACGGCTGGCTGCTGGCGGCCGACGGTACCGAGTCGGCGCTGCAGCACGGCTCCAAGACATTGATGGCCAGTCGTATCGTGGATGCGATCGCCGCGTTCCTGCACGGGGGCAGCGGGTAGAACGGTCGAGTTCTTCTCGGCACCGGGGCAGGTGCTGGCCGGGCCGACGCCAGCCGATATAATTCGGCTAACTAACTAATTGGAAGGATTGGCATTGTGAGCGAAAAGGGTCGCCTGTTTACCAGTGAGTCGGTGACTGAGGGACATCCCGACAAGATCTGTGACGCGATCAGCGACTCCGTGCTCGACGCCCTGCTGGCGCAGGACCCCCGCTCACGCGTCGCGGTCGAGACGCTGGTCACCACCGGACAGGTGCACGTGGTGGGCGAGGTGACGACGACCGCCAAGGAGGCGTTCGCCGACATCACCAACACGGTTCGCGAGCGCATCCTCGAGATCGGCTATGACTCGTCGGACAAGGGCTTCGACGGCGCGTCCTGCGGCGTCAACATCGGCATCGGCGCGCAGTCGCCCGACATCGCCCAGGGCGTCGACACCGCCCATGAGGCGCGCGTGGAGGGCGCCGCGGACCCGCTGGACGCCCAGGGCGCCGGCGACCAGGGCCTGATGTTCGGCTACGCGATCAACGACACCCCCGAGCGGATGCCGCTGCCGATCGCGCTGGCCCACCGGCTGTCGCGCAAGCTGACCGAGGTCCGCAAGAACGGCACGCTGCCCTACCTGCGCCCGGACGGCAAGACCCAGGTCACCATCGAGTACGAGGACGACGTTCCGGTGCGGCTGGACACCGTCGTCGTCTCCACCCAGCACGCCGACGGCATCGACCTGGAGAAGACGCTGGACCCCGACATCCGCCAGCACGTGCTCAAGACCGTGCTGGACGAGCTGGCCCACGACACGCTCGACTCCTCGGCGACGCGGGTGCTGGTCAACCCGACCGGCAAGTTCGTGCTCGGCGGCCCGATGGGCGACGCCGGCCTGACCGGCCGCAAGATCATCGTCGACACCTATGGCGGGTGGGCCCGCCACGGCGGCGGCGCCTTCTCCGGCAAGGACCCGTCCAAGGTGGACCGGTCGGCGGCCTACGCGATGCGCTGGGTGGCCAAGAACATCGTCGCCGCCGGGCTGGCGGAGCGGGTCGAGGTGCAGGTGGCCTACGCCATCGGCAAGGCCGCCCCGGTGGGGCTGTTCATCGAGACGTTCGGCACCGCGACGGTCGACCCGGTCAAGATCGAGAAGATCGTGCCCGAGGTGTTCGACCTGCGGCCCGGCGCGATCATCCGCGACCTGGACCTGCTACGTCCGATCTACGCGCAGACCGCCGCCTACGGGCACTTCGGCCGCACCGACATCGAACTGCCGTGGGAGCAGCTGAACAAGGTCGACGACCTCAAGCGCGCGATCTAGGCGCGGGGTGGTCGGCGTCTAGCGCCGGCAGTCCGTCGATACTGCGCCGGTTGCGCTTGACCAGCCGGCCGTACTGGTCATCGGTCGCCTTGCGGTGCGCCGCGTCGAGCACCGGCCGCTCGTCGATGAGCTCGTAGTAGGGCACCGCGAACCCGCACGCGTCGGCGATCCGCTCCACATCGACCACGATGATGGTGCGGACCCCGGCGTGTTGATCGCCGAAATGCCGCATCAGCCCGGCGAATTCGGCGTCGTCGGGGCGGACCACCCGTCCGGTGCCGAACAGCCGCAGGATTCGCGAGTTGCGGGTGAACGAGCAGAACATGACGGTGATGCGGCCGTTGTCGCGCAAATGGGCCACCGTCTCCACGCCGCTGCCGAACAGATCCAGGTAGGCCACGGTGTGCTCGTCGAGCACCGCGAAGGTGTCGCGATACCCCTTGGGGGACAGGTTGATTCGCCCACCCTCGGACGGCGCGGTGGCGACGAAGAAAACGGCCTGTTCGCGGATGAAGTCGCGCAGCGACTCGTCGATGCTTTCGAATTCCTTCGCCACGGGTGCAGCGTAGCCGCTACCGGGTGAACCGGTAGTCGTCCAGATCAAACCGCCGGCTGCGCCAGTACACCTCGGGGGTGGTGCCCGGACGCAGCGGCACGTCGCCGTTCTTGTCGAAGTAGTAGCTGTTGGCCAGCCGACAGCTGTCCTGCCAGAAGATCTGGCGGGGCCGCCGGCGCATCATCTCGGCGAAGTAGCGGTCGTTGGCCTCCTGGCTGACCTCGACGCGGGTGGCGCCGACGCGCTTGGCCCGCTTGAGGCACCGCACGATGTGATGCGTCTGCGCCTCGATCAGGGCGAAATACGAAGAGCCGACGTAACCGTACGGGCCGAACACGGTGAACAGGTTGGGAAATCCCGGCACCGTGACGCCCTCGTAGGCCTGCAGCCGATGCTCATCCCAGAAGCGGCTCAACGACTTTCCGCCGCTCCCGGTCACCGCGAAGGTGGGCACGTTGTCGGGGTCCATCACCTTGAAACCGGTCGCCAGGATCAGCACGTCGATCTCGTGGTTCTCGCCATCGGTGGTGGCCACCGCGTCGGGGGTGACCTTGTCGATCGGTTCAGTGACCAGCCGCACGTTGTCGCGGTTGAACGTGGCGAGGTAGCCGTTGTGGAAGCCGGGGCGTTTGCAGCCCACCGCGTACTGCGGGGTGAGCTGTTCGCGCACGGCCGGATCCCGAACCTGTTGCCGCAGATACGATTTCCCCAGCGAGGCCATCCGCTTGGCCAGCGGCAGCACCGTGAAGTAGTGCGCCGAGATGGGGAAGGTGAGCTCCACGTAGGCCTGGCTGAGCAGGCGCTGCAGGAACTTGCCACCGGGAATGCGCATCGCCCAGCGCGCCGGCGCCGGCAGCGGGACGTCGAACTTCGGGAAGCACCAGATCGGGGTGCGCTGAAATACCGTGAGTGACGACACGATCGGCGCGATCTCGGGAATCACCTGGACGGCCGAGGCGCCGGTGCCGATCACCGCGACGCGCTTGCCGCGCAGATCCTGGCCGTGATCCCACCGCGCGGTGTGCATGGTGATGCCGCCGAACGAGTCCACGCCGTCGATGTCGGGCAGGTTCGGCACCGTCAGCACGCCGCAGGCGCTGATCAGAAACCGGGCGGTGATTCCCCCGCAAGCGGGAGGTGCCCCCGCGCCGGCCGGGTCGGTCTGCACCCGCCACAGGCCGCGCTCGTCGTCATACTCGGCGGTTTGCACCTTGGTGTTGAACCGGATCCGCGAGCGGATGCCGTACTTGTCGGCGCAGTGTTCGGCATAGGCCTTGAGCTCTCGGCCCGGCGCGTAGGTCCGCGACCAGTGCCGGCTCTGCTCGAACGAGAACTGGTAGGAGAACGACGGAATGTCCACGGCGATACCGGGATAGGTGTTCCAGTGCCAGGTGCCGCCGACCCCGTCAGCGGCATCGATCACCAGGTAATCGGGCAGCCCGGCCCGGTCCAGGTTGATCGCCGCACCGATGCCGGAGAACCCGGCTCCGATGATCAGCGTGTGATAGTCGGGGGTTTCGTCTTGGTGCGGGACCATCGTTGCCTGCCTAGGGGTGCAGTGCCTTGCGGAGCGCCGCCAGGCCGCGCTCGGTGGCCTCGGCGGCGGCGGGTATCGCCAGCGCGAAACTGACGAATCCGTGTACCAGGGTGGGCTCGTTGGTCAGCTCGACCGGCACGCCCGCGGCGCTGAGCAGCTCGGCGTAACGGGCCCCGTCATCGCGCAGTGGATCGTGTTCGGCGGTCGCGATGTAGGCGGGCGCCAGCCCGGACAGATCCGCGGCGTTGGCCGGAGCCATGGTGATGGGCAGCGCCTTCGGGTCGGTGAGATCGAGATCGGGCACGTACCAGGACAGGAACGCGTCGATGACGTCGCGGTTCAGCATCGGCGCCTCGGCGTTGTCGGTGAACGACGGCAGGGACAGATCCGCGGTGACCGTGGGGTACCACAGCAACTGGAAGCGCAGCGCCGGCCCGCCGTTATCGCGGGCCAACAGCGCGGTCACCGCGGCGAGGTTGCCGCCCGCCGAGTCACCGGCCACGGCGATGGCGTTCGGGTCGCCGCCGAGCTCGGCCGCGTGCTCGGCGACCCATCGCAGGGCCGCCCAGCAGTCGTCCACGCCGGCCGGGAACGGATGCTCGGGGGCCAGCCGGTAGCCGACGGACACCACGATGGCCTCGGCGCCGACGGCGTGCGCGCGGGCCACCGGGTCGTGGGTGTCCAGGTCGCCCAGGCAGAACCCGCCGCCGTGGTAGAAGACGACCACCGGCAGCGGGCGCAGCTCGCTGTCGGGCCGATAGATGCGCACCGGGATGTCGGTGAGCCCGCCGTGGGCGATGGTGCGGTCCTCGATTCGCAGGTCCGGCAGCATCGACGGCGGCACCTTGAGCAGCTTGAGCCGCTTGCGGGCGACCTCGACGCCGTCGGCCTCGCGAAACGTCATCGGATAGGCGTCGAGCAACGCCTTGAACGTCGGGTCGATCCCGGGCCGGGCGATGGTCGGCTCGCTCATGGGTTCACCGTACGCCGCGGGCTCACCCGTGCAGGGCGGTTCGCAGCGCCGCCAGCCCGGCCTCGAGCGCCGCGGTGGCCGCGGGCACCACGCCGGCGTACCCCAGGTAGCCGTGCACCAGCGTCTCGGCGTTGTGCACCTCGGCGGCGACACCGGCGGCGGCCAGCAGCTCGCCGTACCGGATGCCGTCGTCACGCAGCGGGTCATAACCGGCGACGGCGATGTAGGCGGGCGCCAGGTTGCGCAGGTCTTTCGCGCGTCCCGGCGCCATGTCCGACGGCGGATTCGACATGTCGACTTCGCCCGCGTACCAACGGGAGAACTCCGCGACGGCCTTGACGTCGAGGATCGGTGCGGTCGCGTTTTCGGCGAACGACGGCAGCGACGCGTCCCACATGGTCGACGGGTACCACAGCAGCTGGAACACGATCGGCGGGGCGCCGTTGTCGCGCGCCCGCTGTGCCACCGCGGCGGAGATGGTGCCACCGGCCGAATCCCCGGCGACGGCGATCCGGGTCGCGTCGCCGTGCAGTTCGGCGGCGTTCTTGGCGACCCAAAGCGTTGCGGCCCAAGCGTCTTCGACGGCGGCGGGGTAGGGGTGCTCGGGGGCCAGCCGGTAGTCGACGGACACCACGATCGCGTCGGCGCCGACCGCGTGCTGACGCGCCGTGCCGTCGTGGGTGTCGAGGTCGCCGATGACGAAGCCGCCGCCGTGGAAATACAGCACGACGGGCGCTGCGTCACCGTCCGGCTGGTCGTTGGAATGGCTTGGCGGCCAATAGATCCGGACAGCGATCGAGCCCGCAGGCCCGGGGATCGTGCGGTCCTCGACGCGCAGCTCGGGATGCAGCGGCCGGCGCGGCAGGTCGCGGAACCGCTGGCGCGCCGCGTCGATGCCGTCCTCGGTGGATAGCCGGAAGGGAACCGCATCCAGTACCTTCTGCAGGATGGGGTCGATAGCGGGTTTCTCGTCGGCTGTGTTATCCAAGCTGGGCATGGACGTACCGTACGCACCTCGTCTGGTGGCCGGCGCCTGGGTGGTGGCCGGCTGGGTGGCCCTCGGCTACGGCATCTACCTGACCGTGCTGGCGCTGCGCTCGCCGCCGGGCATCGAGCTGACCGGGCACTGGGTGCTGCAGCCGGCGTTCAAGGCCTCGATGGCGTTGCTGCTGACGCTGGCCGCGGCGGGGCACGCCGTCGTGCGCGAGCGGCGGTGGCTGATGCCGGCGCTGCTGCTGTCGGCCATCGGCGACTGGGTGCTGGCGATCCCGTGGTGGACGCTGTCCTTCGTGGTGGGCCTGGCCGCATTCCTGTTGGCGCACATGTGTTTTGTCGCCGCGCTGCTGCCGCTGGTGCCGGCGTTCTCGGGGGCTTCCGGGGAGGCGCGGCCGTCGACGGTGCGCCTCGTCGCGGTGGTCCTGATGGGTGCGGCGTCGCTTGGGCTGCTGGCCTGGTTCTGGCCCCACCTGGGCGCGGAGAAGCTGACGCTTCCGGTGACGCTCTACCTCGTCGTGTTGACCGCGATGGTGTGCATGGCCCTGCTGGCGAAACTGCCGACGATCTGGACGGCGGTGGGCGCGGTGTGTTTCGCGGCCTCGGATTCGATGATTGCCATCGGCCGCTTCATTCTGGGCAATGAGGCGCTGGCCGTGCCGATCTGGTGGTCGTATGCGGCGGCCCAGATCCTGATCACCGCCGGGTTCTTCTTCGGCCGCGAGCTTCCCGAGGACGCCGCCGGGGACGCCACGGCGCCCGCCGAGAGCTGATTGTCGCCGGTGCCCGGTACGCTGCGGACCCCGACTTCTAAGTCATTGGATGACAACATGATTCGCGGCCCGGGGGCGCGGTGAGCCCCGGTGCGCGCACGCCCGTCGAGGTGGAGCCCATCGCCCGGGTGCTGCCGATGCTGTCGGTGCCGCATCTGGATCGCGAGTTCGACTACCTGGTGTCGGCCGAGCAGTCCGACGACGCCCAGCCCGGGGTGCGGGTGCGGGTGCGTTTCCACGGCCGGCTGGTCGACGGGTTCGTGCTGGAGCGCCGCACCGACACCGACCACACCGGCAAGCTGGGCTGGCTGGATCGCGTCGTGTCGGCCGAACCGGTGCTCACACCGGAAATCCGCCGGCTGGCCGACGCGGTCGCGGCCCATTACGCCGGCACCCGCCCCGACGTGCTGCGCCTGGCCGTGCCGGCCCGGCACGCCCGCGTCGAGCGCGAGCCCCCGGTCAGCCGGGATCCGGCGATCCCGGAGCCCGTCGACCCGTCGGGCTGGGACGGTTACGCCCGGGGAGCCCAGTTCCTGGGAGCCCTGGCCGAATCGCGGGCCGCGCGGGCCGTCTGGCAGGCGCTGCCGGGGGAGGCGTGGACGGACCGCTTCACCGAGGCCGCCGCGCAAACCGTGCGGACCGGCCGTTCGGTGCTGGCGATCGTTCCCGACCAGCGCGACCTGGACGCGCTGTGGCAGGCCGCGACGGCGCGCATCGACGAGGGCAGCGTGGTGGCCCTGTCGGCCGGCCTGGGCCCGGCGGCCCGCTACCGGCGGTGGCTGGCGGCGCTGCGGGGCACCGCGCGGTTGGTGATCGGCACCCGCAGCGCGGTGTTCGCGCCGCTGAGCGACCTGGGGCTGGTGATGGTGTGGGCCGACGCCGACGACAGCCTGGCCGAGCCGCGGGCGCCCTACCCGCACGCCCGCGAGGTGGCGATGCTGCGCGCGCATCAGGCTCGGTGCGCGGCCCTGATCGGCGGTTACGCGCGCACCGCCGAGGCCCACGCGCTGGTGCGCAGCGGCTGGGCGCACGACATCGTCGCGGCGCGGCCGGTGGTGCGCGCCCGCACGCCGCGGGTGATCGCCCTCGACGACACGGGTTATGCCGACGAGCGCGACCCGGCGGCGCGCACGGCGCGCGTCCCGTCCATCGCGCTGCGCGCCGCCCGCTCGGCGCTGCAGGCCGCGGCGCCGGTGCTGGTGCAGGTGCCGCGCCGGGGTTACGTCCCGTCGCTGGCCTGCGCGCGCTGCCGCACCATCGCCCGCTGCCGGCACTGCACGGGGCCCCTCTCACTGACCGAGTCAATACCGGCGGGCGGCGCCGCTCTGCTGTGCCGCTGGTGCGGCCGCGTCGACCCGACGCGACGGTGCGCGCGCTGCGGGTCCGACGCGGTGCGCGCCGTCGTCGTCGGGGCGCGGCGCACGGCCGAAGAGCTCGGGCGCGCGTTTCCGGGCACGGCGGTGATCACGTCCTCGGGTGACGGTGTGGTGCCCGAGGTCGCGGCCGGTCCCGCGCTGGTGGTGGCCACCCCCGGCGCCGAGCCGCGGGCGGCCGGTGGTTACGGGGCGGCGCTGCTGTTGGACACCTGGGCGCTGCTGGGCCGGCAAGACCTGCGGGCCGCCGAGGATGCGCTGTGGCGCTGGATGAGCGCCGCCGCGCTGGTGCGTGCCCGCGGCGACGGCGGCGTGGTGATGGTGGTTGCCGAATCGTCGCTGCCCACAGTGCAATCGCTGATCCGCTGGGACCCCGTGGGTCACGCGGAGGCCGAGGTGACCGCGCGGGCCGAGGTGGGTCTGCCGCCCAGCGTGCACATGGCGGCCATTGACGGGACGGCCGGCGCGGTCACCGCGCTGCTCGACGAGGCCCGGCTGACCGACCAGGAGTCCCTCCACGCGGATGTGCTTGGGCCCGTGGACCTTCCGCCCGGGGTGCGCCGCCCGGCCGGAACCCCGCCCGGCGCGCCGGTGACCAGGATGCTGGTGCGCGTGCCCCGTCAGCAGGGGCTGGCGCTGGCCGCGGCGCTGCGGCGCGGCGTCGGTGTGCTCAGCGCCCGGCAGACCCATGAGCCGGCCCGGGTGCAGATCGACCCGCTGCACATCGGGTAACCTTCATGAACCGTTACCCTGGGCGACAATATGTGCGTGCAATAATCCCTTTTTACGACATTAGAAGGTTGCTACACTTTCTCATCCTTAGCCGCCGACAGGCCGGAACCATCCGGGGAGGGGCGATATGACAGCGGACAACACCGCGGTTGACGAGTCATTGGACGTCATCACCGACGCTTTGCTGACCGCCTCCCGTTTGCTGATGGCGATCTCGGCGCGCTCGGTGGGCCAGGTCGACGAGACCATCACCATCGCGCAGTTCCGCACGCTGGTGATCCTGTCGAATCGCGGCCCGGTCAACCTCGCCACCCTCGCCGGCCTGCTGGGCGTGCAACCGTCGGCCACCGGCCGGATGGTGGACCGGTTGGTCGCCGCCGGCCTGATCGACCGGTTGCCCCACCCGACCTCGCGGCGCGAGCTGCTCGCCGCGCTCACCACGCGCGGTCGCGACGTCGTCCACCAGGTGACCGCGCACCGGCGCGCCGAGATCGCGGCCATCGTGGCGAAGATGCCGCCGCCGGAGCGCCACGGCCTGGTGCGGGCGCTGACGGCCTTCACCGCGGCCGGCGGCGAACCCGACGTCCACCTCGACGCCGAGGTCGACCTGTAGGCCGGCCCTAGCCGGCCCGCTTCTCGGCGGTCACCAGCAGGTATTCCCAGCCCATCGTGCCGTCGGTCAGGTGTTGTTGCGCGAGTTCGATGAGCTGGGCGTCGAGCTCGGCGGCCAGCACGCGGTTGTGGCCGATGTTCGCGTAGGCCTCGATCGTCGGGCCGTAGTGCTGCTTGAAGTACGCGTGCACGGCCTCGGCGCTGTCGAATCGGTTGACCGCCAACATGCCTCGCGCCGCGGTGAGGTCGCCGATCTGGTCGCCGAGCAGCGCGGCGACGTAGCCGGGACGCCCCCAGAGCGCCGCCGGCGGCGCGGGGTGCGACAGGCTCGGCCGGTAGGGCCGAATGGTGGCGAGCATCCGGCCGAAGAATCCTTCGGGGGTCCAGCTGATCACGCCGATCGTGCCGCCCGGGCGGCAGACCCGGACCAGTTCGGTCGCGGCGCGCTGCTGGTTGGGGGCGAACTGCACGCCGATCGCCGACATGACGACATCGAACTCACCGTCGCCGAACGGCAGCGCCTGCGCGTTGGCTTCCCGGTAGTCGAGGGTCAGGCCCCGCGCCGCGGCCCTGTCCTGCGACCGTTGCAGCAGCTCGGGGGTGAGGTCGGTGGACACCACGGTGGCGCCGGTCGCGGCCGCCGGCAGCGAGATGTTGCCCGAGCCGGCGGCGACGTCGAGAACCCGCACGCCCGGCCCGATGCCGGTGGCCTCGACCAGGGCGGGGCCGAGCGGGGCCATCACTTCCTCGGCCATCAGCGCGTAGTCGCCCAGGGCCCATACCGTGCGATGCGTTGCGGCCACCGAGGCGTCGCTGATGGAAGCGTCGAGGGTCATCTAGACCTCCTTGAGAGGGGAAGGGGTTGTCTTTCGACCTCGTTGTCGACGTGAATCGGCTGAGCGGTTCACACCGGAAGACACTGACTGCTGGAAATAGTAGCCATAAGCAATAGTGTACGCACGCACATTCCGCCGGCGGGTCCGGCCCGCGTCAGCCGCTTTCTAGACTGACCCGGTGCGCCTTGTCTTCGCCGGAACCCCCGAACCCGCGCTTCCCGCACTGCGCCGCCTCATCGACTCGCCGCGTCACGAGGTGGTCGCGGTGCTGACCCGTCCCGACGCCGCGGCGGGACGGCGCGGCAAGCCGGAGCCGTCGCCGGTGGCCCGCGAGGCGCTCGAGCGCGGCATCCCGGTGCTGCGGCCGTCGCGGCCGAACTCCGACGAATTCGTCGGCGAGCTGACACTGCTGGCCCCGGACTGCTGCGCGGTGGTGGCCTATGGCGCGCTGCTGCGCGACGGCCTGCTCGCGGTGCCCCCGAAGGGCTGGATCAACCTGCACTTCTCGCTGCTGCCCGCCTGGCGCGGCGCCGCCCCGGTGCAGGCGGCCATCGCCGCGGGGGACAGCATCACCGGGGCCTCGACGTTCCGGATCGAGCCGAGCCTGGACTCCGGCCCGATCTACGGCGTGGTGACCGAGACGATCCGGCCCACCGACACCGCCGGGGAATTGCTTGGGCGACTGGCTGTTTCGGGTGCCGAACTGTTGTCGGCCACGCTGGACGGCATCGCCGACGCGACCCTGACGCCGGTGCCGCAACCCTCCGAGGGGGTAAGCATCGCGCCGAAGATCACCGTCGAGCAGGCCCGGGTGCGCTGGGACCTGCCGGCCCAGGTCATCGACCGCCGCATCCGAGCCGTCACCCCCAACCCCGGCGCGTGGACGTTGCTCGGCGACCTGCGCATCAAACTGGGCCCGGTGCAGACTGCCGACGCCGCGACCGCCGGCCCCCCAGAACCGTTGCCGCCCGGTGCCATTCACGTGGACCGCAAGAGCGTCTGGGTCGGCACGGGTTCGGATCCGGTGCGGCTGGGCCAAATCCAGCCGCCCGGAAAGAAATTCATGAACGCGGTCGACTGGGCGCGCGGTGCGCGGCTGGACCCCGCGGTGCGGGCGACATGACCACCGGCCGCGACAGGCCGGGGCGCGGGCGGCCGGAGCGCAAGCCGCCGCGCCCGCAGCAGCGCGACCGCCGGCCCCAGCCGCGCACCGCGCGCCCAGTCGACCGCGTTCATGAATTTCTTTCCGGGCGGCTGGATTTGGCCCAGCCGCACC
>NZ_LZKV01000263.1:0-1169 GCF_001672995.1 Mycobacterium sp. 1482292.6
CAGACCAAGCCGCTGCGGCCGGTGATCGCGCTGCACGGCAAGGGCAGTGACGCGTCCACGGTGATGGCCGGTGGCGTCGAACACGGTTTGGCGCAGGCCGTCGACGCCGGACTGCCGCCGTTCGCGGTGGTCGCCGTCGACGGTGGCGGCGGCTACTGGCACAAGCGGTCGTCCGGCGAGGACAGCGGCGCCATGGTGCTCGACGAGCTCATCCCGATGCTGGGAAACCAGAATCTGGACACCTCGCGGGTGGCGTTCCTGGGCTGGTCGATGGGCGGCTATGGCGCGCTGCTGCTGGGCGGCCGGCTGGGGCCGGCCCGTACCGCGGCGATCTGTGCGGTGAGCCCGGCCCTGTGGATGTCCTCAGGTGCCGCGGCGCCGGGGGCGTTCGACGGGCCCGATGATTTCGCCGCGAATTCGGTGTTCGGCATGCCCGCGCTGGCCTCGATCCCGATCCGAATCGATTGCGGCGACAGCGATCCGTTCTACTCGGCGACGAAGCAATTCATCGCGCAGCTGCCCAACCCGCCGGCCGGCGGCTTCTCGCCCGGCGGGCACGACGGCGCGTTCTGGAGCTCGCAGTTGCCCGCCGAGCTGACCTGGATGGCACCGCTGCTGACGGCGTAAGGAGATACGCTCGCGGAGGTGACCGCACCTTTCGACTGGACCCTCCCGTACGCCTGGCCACGCAAGCCCATCCTGGCGGAAAACGTTGTGTGCACGTCGCAACCGCTCGCCGCCCAGGCGGGCCTGCGGATGCTCGCCCAGGGCGGCAGCGCGGTCGACGCGGCCATCGCCACAGCCATCACCCTGACGATCGTGGAGCCGGTGTCCAACGGCATCGGTTCGGACGCCTTCGCCATCGTGTGGGACGGCGCGCGATTGCACGGGTTGAACGCCTCGGGTCGCTCACCGGCCGCCTGGACACCGGAATACTTTGGCGGGCAGGACGTTCCGATCCTCGGCTGGAATTCGGTGACCGTGCCCGGAGCGGTGTCGGCCTGGACCGAACTGCACACGAAGTTCGGCAAGCTCCCGTTCGAGCGGCTGTTCGAACCAGCAATAGCTTACGGCCGCAACGGCTTTCTGGTTTCACCGACGGTCGCGCAGCAGTGGGCCGCCCAGGTGCCGCTGTTCGAAGACCAGCCGGGGTTCGCCCAGGCGTTTCT
>NZ_LZKV01000264.1:0-25013 GCF_001672995.1 Mycobacterium sp. 1482292.6
CCTGTGGCGGATGGCGGTGTTCGACGTGCTGGTCAACAACGCCGACCGCAAGGGCGGCCATGTGCTGCGCGACCTCGTCGCCCGCATAATCGAGGGCGCGCAGCACCGGCAGGTAACCGGGCTGCTTGCTGCCGGCGGGAAACAGGTCGACCAGGTCCGGCCCCGGCCGCGGCTCGGTGTCCACCGCGTCGCCGGGTTGCTGCACCCATTGCTGCAGCATGCCCGGACCCGCCGGTCCGTGCCGAATGATGGTGTAGGGCACGATATTCCAGCCGAGCTTCGCCGACACCAGATACGCCGCCCGTTCGCGGCCGGCCAGCGTCCCGTCGGGAAAATCCCACAGCGGCGCCTCCCCCGCGACGGGTTTGTAGACGCAGTGCACGCTGGACTCGCCAAGCGTCGATTCGCAGAGAAAGGTGCCGTTGCTGGCCGAGCGGATCCGTCCGATGACCGTCAGCTCGCCGTCGCGCAACACCTCACGGTCGTCAGACCTCGGGGTCATCGTCAGGCCCGAGCAGCGCACTGCGCCGATATCCGTTGGCGCGCGCGCAGATATGGCCCTCCGGGTCCAGTGGTTCGTCGCACAGCGGACACGGCGGCCGTCCCGCGGAGATGACGCGATTGGAGCGGGTGGCGAACTGGCGCGCCGACTCCGGCGTCAAGAACACGCGGACCGCGTCGGGACCCTCCTCGGTGTCGTCGAGCACCACCGACGCGTCGAACTCGGCGTCGGTGACCGCCAGCAGCTCGACCACCACCGTCTGGGCCTCCGAATCCCAGCCCAGGCCCATGGTTCCGACCCGGAACTCGGCGTCGACGGGGGTGACCAACGGATCGAGGTCCTCGATCTCGGCGGGCTCGGGGGGAACCGGCGTGCCGAACCTGCGGTTCACCTCCAGCAGCAGCGCACCGATGCGCTCGGAGAGCACCGCCACCT
Organism: Mycobacterium sp. 1482292.6; assembly: GCF_001672995.1. Classification (NCBI taxonomy): domain Bacteria; kingdom Bacillati; phylum Actinomycetota; class Actinomycetes; order Mycobacteriales; family Mycobacteriaceae; genus Mycobacterium; species Mycobacterium sp. 1482292.6. Next base: position 938 of record NZ_LZKV01000264.1, read on the forward strand.
GCTGTTTCTCCAATATCACCGACACCACTCGGGCGTCGTGCACAGCCTGGATGTAAAACGTGCGATTTCCGGGCTGGCCAACGGTCCCGGCCACGAAGCGGTCGGGTGTGCGGAAAACATGAATTGCGCGGGCCATGGCACTTCCCAAAATACCGGCAGTTGCCGTCGCCGTGCGATCCGATGGACCCACCCGCCGAATTAATCCGCGGAACCGCCGACCACCGCGTCGCTGGACGGCACTCCCGCACCCGGCCGCTGTGCTTCTCCGTTGGATTGGGGGTCGGTGTCGGGCGTCGTGTCGTGCTTCGAGCCTTCCTTAGCCTCTTCCTTCGCCGGAGGGCCGGCGCGCAAGGATGCCGCCAGCCGCGCACCGGTGTGGTTGACATGCAACACAAACGGACGCAGCTCGGTGTACCGGATCACACTCACCGACGCCGGGTCGGCGGTGACGCGTTGGAAGCCGTCCAGGTGGATGCCGTACGCGTCGGCGATGACGGCCTTGATGACATCACCGTGAGTGCAAGCGACCCACAGCACGTCGCCGCCGCTGTCTGCACCGGCTTCGGCGGCCAGGCGGCGGTCGTGCTCACGCACGGCGGCCACCGCCCGGGCCTGCACCTGCGCCAGGCCCTCGCCGCCGGGGAACACCGCCGCGCTGGGGTGAGCCTGCACGACCTTCCACAGCGGCTCGCTGACCAGGTCGCCGATCTTGCGGCCCGTCCATTCGCCGTAGTCCACCTCGGCAAGCCGGTCGTCGACGAGCGGCGTCAGGCACAGCGCGTCGGCCAACGGCTCGAGGGTGCGCCGGCAGCGCAGCAGCGGCGAGCTGACCAGCGCCCGGATCGGCAGCTCGCCGATCCGATCGATGAGCCCCTCGGCCTGTTCACGGCCCTTGTCATCGAGGTCGACGCCCTCGGAGCGACCGGCGAGAACGCCCGCCGTGTTTGAACTTGAGCGGCCGTGCCGTAAGAGGATGACGGTCATATCGACCACGACGGTACCCGCTGGCCGGGTCACCGCTAGCGCGAAACGGGCACCGCATGCGCGATGGAGTCGCGCACCGCAGCGCTCAGGCTGCGCTCGTCGGTCAGGTCGATGTCGACCACGTCGCGGACCGCCGTGGCGACCACCTCATCGGCCTGCGGCACGGGCCCCGCCAGCCGCGGCCGGTAAACCTCGACGACCAGGGATCGGTTCTCGATGTGGAACGAAAAGCTCCGTCCATCACCGACTTGTCCGTATCCGCTTGCGGCAATACCTGTCGACATGTCCTCGACAGCAAACTCTTTCTGCGTCAAATGACGGTCAGCGGTGACGGCCATGAGCTGACCATACCTCGCCGGTAGGGTCGAATGCAGGCGGCATGGCCCGGTGGAGGCGAAAGCGTTTCATAGAATCTGTGTTCCGCGTGCTTCTCGCCGCCAGACCACGAGGGAAATGAATTGCTGCCACTACCGTCGCGCCGGAAACGGGCAGTTCGGGGCGGTTTGACGAGTCTCGCGGTTTTGCTGCTGGCGATAGCCGGATGTTCGTCCAATTCGCTCGGTGGCGCTCCGCGCACCATCGAACCGGCACGCGCCGCCGTGTCGCCGCCCGCGTCACAGCAGCCCGCCGGCGCCGTGCGGCCGCTGCCCGGTCACGCCGCGGCGGCGGTCTTCGACGACGGCACGCATCAGCTGGTGGTCCTGACCCCGGGGGCCGACGCGGCCTCCCCCGCCAGCGTCACCGTCTTCGGTGATGCGCAGGTCACGCCCCGTGTCGTCGAGTTGCCGGGACCGGCCACCGCCTTGGCCGACGACGGCCACGGAACCGCCTACCTCGCCGCCCGCGGCGGCTACTTCACGGTCGAGCTGTCCACCGGCCGGGCGACTCAGGTGGCCGTCGCCGACGCTTCCCAGACCGATTTCACCGCGGTGGCCCAGCGCGCCGACGGCAAGCTGGTGCTGGGCAGCGCCGACGGCGCCGTCTACACCCTTGCCTCCCCGACGCCGGGCGCGGTCACCAGCGCGACCGTCGTTAACCGCAACAAGATCTTTGCGCGCGTCGATGCCCTTGCCACACAAGGCAATACGACGGTGGTGCTGGACCGCGGCCAGACGTCGGTGACGACGATGGGCGCCGACGGTCATGCCGAGCAGGCGCTGCGCGCGGGCCGGGGCGCCACCACCATGGCCGCCGATCCGGCGGGCCGGGTGCTGGTCGCCGACACCCGCGGTGGCCAGCTGCTGGTGTACAGCGTGGACCCGTTGATTCTGCGGCAGGCCTACCCGGTTGCGCAGGCGCCGTACGGCCTGGCCGGCTCCCGCGCGTTAGCCTGGGTTTCGCAGACCGTTTCCAATATCGTCATTGGTTACGATCTGTCCACCGGAATTCCCGTCGAAAAGGTGCGTTACCCGACCGTGCAGCAACCGAACTCGCTGGCCATCGACGAAGCGTCAGGCACCCTGTACGTGGTGTCGGGTTCCGGTGCGGGAGTTCAGGTCATCGAGCACGCGGCGGGTACGCGTTGACCGCGGCGCGGCGCAGCCGCCTGCCCGCGGGATGGGACACCGAGATGTCCGACGAATACGAATGGGCGCCGCTGCGTCTGCCGCCGGACGTGACCCGGGTCAGTGCGTCCACCCGATTGTCCATCGAGGCCGAATACCGCGGCTGGGAGTTGACCAGGGTGCGGCTTTACACCGACGGTAGCAGACGAGTGTTGTTGCGCCGCAAGAAGTCTCGCATCGAGGGCGCGGCTTCCGAGGGGCGACGGCCCGACCAGCCGGAACTGTGACGGCCGCCCGGCCACGCGAGGGCGGACACCGGATGTACGGCGTGGCGCGACGGCTGCTTTTCGTGATCCCGCCCGAGCGGATTCACACGCTGGTGTTCGCCTTGCTGCGTGGTGTCACCTCGGTCGGCTGGACACGGCGGTTGCTGCACCGGCTGCTGGCCCCGACGGATCCGGCACTGGCGAGCACGGTGTTCGGGGTGCGCTTCGCCGGGCCACTGGGACTGGCCGCCGGCTTCGACAAGGACGGCCTGGGGCTGCTCACGTGGGGGGCGCTCGGATTCGGGCACGCGGAGGTCGGGACGGTCACGGCCCGCCCACAGCCGGGCAACCCGGCCCCCCGGATGTTTCGGCTGCCGGCCGACCGGGCTCTGCTCAATCGGATGGGCTTCAACAACCTCGGTGCCGGCGCGCTGGCGATGCGCCTCGCGCGGCAGCGGCCCGAGGTGCCGATCGGGGTCAACATCGGCAAGACGAAGCTGACGCCGGCCGCCGCGGCCGTCGACGATTACCGGGCGAGCGCCCGGCTGGTCGGCCCCCTGGCGTCCTACCTGGTGGTCAACGTCAGCTCGCCGAACACCCCCGGGCTGCGTGATCTACAGGCCGTCGACACGCTGCGGCCCATCCTTTCGGCGGTGCTCGCCGAGACGTCCAAACCGGTGCTGGTGAAGATCGCGCCGGACCTTTCCGATGCCGACGTGGACGAAATCGCGGACCTGGCAGTGGAACTGGGCCTGGCCGGCATCGTGGCCACCAACACCACGGTGTCACGGCAGGGTCTGCGGACGCCCGGGGTCGACGAGCTGGGTCCGGGTGGCATCTCCGGGCCGCCGGTGGCACGCCGCGCGGTCGAGGTGCTGCGCCGGCTTTACGGCCGGGTCGGTGACCGCCTGGTGCTGATCAGTGTGGGGGGCATCGAGACCGCGGACGACGCCTGGGAGCGGATCACCGCGGGCGCATCGCTGCTGCAGGGTTACACCGGCTTCATCTACGGAGGAGGCTTGTGGGCCAAGCAGATTCACGATGGCATCGCGCAGCGGCTGCACGACGGCGGCTTCGCGTCGCTCAGCGATGCCGTCGGCTCGGCGGCCCACCCGCCGGATTGAGTCGGACCGCGCGGTCGAGCAGAAGTTCATCGGCCTAGCAATGCATTTTCATCGGACCCGCTTGACGCCTGGCTAGGCTGACTAACAGTTCGGCATAAGGAGCGGCTGGTGATCACGTTGGACCGCTTGGTGAACGTGCTGGGTGGTTATGGGGTCCGCTTGCGGTGGTCGTCGGTGCCCAGGTCGACCGAACTGCGCAGCGTGGTGATCCACGAAGCCGCGCCGGATCGTGTGGTAGTAGGCGATGTATTGCTGGCCATCGGCGCCGGCTCCGTTCGCGAAGCGGTGCGGTGGGCGGCTTCGGCGCGCGCCGTCGTGGTGTTGGTACGCGACGGTGAGCCGATCGCGCTCGACAGAGAGGCGTTCGACAGCGAGGCCGAGGTCGGCGCCGTCCTGGTGGTTGACGAGGCGGTCACCTGGAGCGAGGTGAGTGCGGTCGTCTACGGTCTCGTGTTGGAGGGCCGCGAGACCGAATCCGGTCGTGGCCCAACGGATTTGTTCGCGCTGGCCGATAGCCTGGCGGATGCTGTCGGCAGTTCAGTCGTCATTCACGACGCGCTGTTGCGGGTGTTGGCGTATTCGAAACAACAGCAGCATGCTGACCCGGCGCGGGTGCAGACCATCCTGGAACGACAGACGCCCGAGCAGCTGCGCGAATTGTTCGATGCGCGGGGCGTATTCGCACACCTGGGGGTCTCCGACGAACCGCTGTTCGTCCCCGAGGATCCCGAACACGGTTTGATCGGGCGGGAAGTGGTGGCGGTGCGCTCCGCGGGAGAGCTGATCGGGTCGGTATGGGTGGCGTGTTCGGCGCCTCTCGACGAAGCGGCGCGCACCGCCTTGGCCGCGGGTGCGCACACCGTAGCCCTGCATCTTCTTCGGTCCCGCGCGAGCGCAGATTTGGAACGTCAAGTCGAATCCGAACTCGTGCTTCGGCTGCTGGAGGGCACTGCTGATGCAGCCATGGTGGCGAGCAGGCTGGGTCTGCCGCACGATGGCTTGAGAGTCATTGCGCTGCAGGCGTTCATCGGCGATGAACGCGATGCCGCTTTGTTGTTGTCGTTCGAGCGTGCTACCACCGGATTCGGCTGGTCACGGCCGGGGCGCAGCGCTTTGGCGGGCAAAATCGTGTACACGCTGCTGCCCGCCGAGCAAGCGGCGACGGCGCGGCGCTGGGTAACCGGTCTGCGGGCGGCCCTGCCCGAACAGGTGACGGTGTTGGCCGGTGTAAGTGGCGCGGCTGAGGTGACAGACCTTGCCGCTGCACGCCAGGAAGCCGAGGAATGTCTTGCGCTGCATGAGATATCACCCGGGGCCGCGCCTCCGGTCTATGACGAGTCATGGGCTGACATCCTGCTGCAGCGGTTGCGCGCCGCGGCGCGCAAAGGCCGTTCCCCATCCCGTGGGCCAGTGGCCGAGCTGGGCCGTCATGACCGTGCCCACGGGACCGACTACGTCGCCACGCTGCGAGCATGGCTGGAGGCCCAGGGCGACCCGGCCGAGGCCGGAGAACGGCTCGGAGTGCACGAAAACACCGTGCGTTACCGGCTGCGCAAGATGGCCGAGATCACCACTTTGCCGTTAGACGATGCCAGAAAGCGGCTGGCGATGATGATCGAACTCGCGGCTCTCGACACCGATTGACCACGCGCTGTCGGAAACCGACAAAGCGGGTCGGCGACATTGTCCGGCTGCGGCAAAGCTTGCGGCGGAAATTCGCACCATCATGAAGGTTGCCAAGTCAGAGGCCAGGCTTGACCCACGATTGGTTTCCGCCCGCATTGCGCGACCTCAAGCCTATGCCGAACCCTCCGATAGGAAATGCGATGTCCACCCCAGAGCCCGATCATCAACGGATGGCCAACCGCCGACCAGACGATGACGCCGCGATGGAAACATTCACCCTGCCTGTGCCCCGAAGGCTGTTGGCGCGACTGTTTGGTCGTAACCCGCTGATACGCAAGACAGACCGAGTGGAGGCACTGATTCTGGTATTAGCCGTTGCGATGTCGTTGATCGCCGTACCCATCGGTGCCGCCGTGGGCACGGTGGTCCATGATTCTCGAAGCCGTCTCTATGCCGAGCAGGTCCAAACTCGCCGCCCGGTGACCGCGACTGTCACCGGTGAGAGTCAGCGTCGCAACCTTGACAGCCCGACAGTGACGGTTCCCGCTCGATGGTTCGCCGCCGGGACCGAACGCACCGGCGACGTTACCGCGCCGCTGAAAGCCAAAACCGGGGACGAGATCGAGATTTGGGTCGACGACCGGGGCCTTCCGGTGGCAAGACCGGTAAACACCGCCCGCAACGACGCGCTGGTCTTTGCAGTAACGACCTGGTGGGGGGTGAGCCTCTTGGCAGTCGCCCTGTTCGCCCGCGCGCGCATCGCCCTTGACCGACTCCGCTACGCCCGATGGCAGCAGAGCTTCGACCGCCTGGTCGAACGACGATAAGCAGCGCGCTCCACTCTATCTCCGACTCAGCCCCGCGGGGGTTGAGTTTGGTATTTAGCAGCGCGCTCCCCTGTGGTGTGTTGGGACGCTACCAGCCACAGCGTTGTCGGGGCCTGACAATGCCGCGCACCGCGGTTGTCGGTGTCCGGCAAGCACCCTCGTACCGATGCAGGCACCATGGAATTAGAGCGCTACACGAAAAACTTTGAACCGCATTAAATCTCGCCCACCACGGGCCTCCGAGTCGTCAGCGGCGGCTGCCCACTTCGGCCCGCCCCTGACGACGCTCCCCTACAAACGAAGGGACACCGCTGAAATGACCAGCTCCGAACCCATCTGGATGACGCGACAGCAATACACCCGTCTGCGGAACAGACTCAACGCGTTGCGATCGGGGCTCATCGTTGAAACTCCCGACGACATAATGGACTTCGACGCGAATCGCGTAGCGCGACAACGACGCATCCGCGAGATTCAAAAGCTGTTGTCCAAGGCGGTCGTTGACGAGAGTCCCGCCAGTGACTCCATGGCCGAACCGGGCATGGTTCTGACCATCCGTTACGACGTCACCGGCGAGACCGAGACTTTTCTGCTCGGCAGACGCGGCAGCGAGGGCGCCAATATCAAGGTCTACTCGATGGCGTCGCCCTTGGGCCGCGCGATAGCCGGCGCGCGTCCCGGCGACCAGCGCATCTACTCAATCCCCGATGAGACGGGACGACTGGTGACGCTACTCAAGGCCGTGCCCTATGACATGTATCTGGCGGAAGGTAGCCGCGGAAAACCAACCGCATCAACGACGTTCGCATCACAAAGGGCAGCGGCCCGGACTCGCACTACGGCATAAGGAGAACGACGAATATGATTAGCACGCAACGTATCCCGCTAGGCGTCGCGATCGCATGATGCCCGGATGTGTTGAACCACGGCCGGTTACACCAGTTCTCGACGCCTCGCTGATCCAGGGATGATCACATGATCTTCGAAGTGATCGACCCGGTCGCAATCATGTTTCTGTTGCTGGCGGGTTTGGGTCTAATCATGGCCGTCGCGTACGGACGCATGTAAGTCGCCGCCTTAAGCCGCCCCCACTGAGTTGTCGTTCTCGCCGTCTTCTCCCTCGCTCAGCAATTCCTCCGGGTGATGGAACGTGTTGGTCCGCGGTTGCCGCCGATCGAGATGCGGCGGGGGTATCCATTCGGTGTCGCCGTTCGCCCGTTTTCGGGTGGTCCAGCCCTTCTCGAGAAGCCGGTGGTGCGGTCCGCAGGCCAAGGTGAGTTGGTCGATGTCGGTGCGGTATGTCTTGGCCCAATCTTCGACGTGGTGCACTTCGCAGTAATAACCGGGCACGTCGCAGCCGGGATGGGAACACCCTCGATCCTTGGCGTACAGCACGATTCGCTGGCCGGGTGATGCCAGTCGCTTGGTGTGATACAGCGCCAGCGCCTTGCCCTTGTCGAAGATCGCCAGGTAATGGTGGGCGTGCCGGGCCAGGCGGATCACATCCGACATCGGCAGCAGGGTGCCGCCGCCCGTCAAGCCCGTTCCGGCGGCGGCTTCGAGTTCCCTGAGCGTGGTGGTCACGACGATGCTGGCGGGTAATCCGTTGTGCTGACCCAACTCTCCGCTGGCCAGCGCAGCTCGCAACGCCGCGTTGAGCCCGTCGTGATTGCGCTGACCGGGGGTGCGGGGGTCATGTTGCACAGCCTCTTCCGGCGGGGCGCCGTCCACTATCGGCGTGTCGTCGTCGGGATTGCACATGCCCGGCGCGGCCAGCTTGGCCAGCACCGCCTCCCAGCTGGCTCTGGCTTCGGGCGTCAGCCATCCACTCAGGCGCGACATGCCGTCGGGTTGCTGATTGCCGAGTACGAGCCCGCGCATTCGTGCTCGATACTCGTCGGTGTAGTTGCCGTCGGGATTGAGGCAGTCCATCAGGCGGCGGGCGAGCTTGGCGAGCTGATCGGGCCGGAATTCGCGCGCCTTGGCTGCCAGCTGCCGCTCGGCGTGCTCACGCGTTTCGATGTCGACGGACTCGGGCAGCTGGTGGAAAAGCCGACGGATCACCGCCACGTGGTCTTGCCCGATCGCCCCGTCGCGCTGGGCCGCCGCAGTGGCCGGCAACGCCGGAGCCAACGGCTCACCCGTCAGCGCCCGGCGGGGGCCCAGATCGGCGGCCTCAGCGATCCGGTGGCCGGCCTCGGCGCGGGTGATGTGCAGCCGATCGGCCAACACCCAGGACAGCTTGCCGCCAAACTCCGTTGAATCCCCTTGCTCACCAAGCTGATTGATGAGCTGATGACTTGGCGTTCGAAGCTTGCGTGTTACGCGTTCGAGTGTCTCCAAGATTCCGAGGCGTTCCGGGTTGGTCAAAGCCTCGTAGGAATGCTCCTGAAAGCGAGCGGCCGCAGCGCACAATGCCTCAACGTCGTCCTGAAGCTGCTCGCGGTTGGTCAAAGTCATGGGCGCGTCCCACCCAGCCGTGCGAAAGGGCTTCGCAGCTCATATATGAGGGCATCCAGCCGGCCGATAAAACACGCGTATCTCTCCAGCGCGTCAACCAGCTCGGCAGGCGTCAGAGCCTCCCAGGAAAGCGCCTGGAAGCGCGAGACGGCCGCGCTCAACGCGTCAACGTCGGCCTGAATCTTTTCCCATGCACTCGAACACATGTTCGAATGCTACGACAGCCCACCGACAAAACGCGCCGCCGAGAAACCACCGGGACGAAACTGCGTACGTGACTTGGGATGCCGCGCGGCCGGAGCGTGCCTCGCGCCGGAGCCCCACCAGCGCCGGGAACCTTCCCGTGCGGAACGCCGTTGGCCGTAACCCGCCCCTACTTCTGTTCGTAGGTGGCGTGGATGACCGCTCGCGCGATGGCGTGCTGGAACAGATTGAACCCGAGGAAGGCTGGGCTGGCGTCCTCGGGCAGATCCAGCTTCTCGGTGTCCACGGCGTGCACGGCGATGTAGTACCGGTGGGGGCCATGGCCCGCCGGCGGCGCGGCCCCGATGTAGCGGCGCTGCCCGGCGTCGTTCACCAGCGTCAGCGCATCGCCGGGCAGGTTGCTGCCGTCGCCGGCGCCCGCGGGCAGCTCGGTGACGTCGGCCGGCAGGTTGGCCACCGCCCAGTGCCAGAACCCGGAGGCCGTCGGGGCGTCGGGGTCGTAGACCGTGACAGCGAAGCTGCGGGTCTCGTCCGGGAAGCCCGACCAGCTCAGCTGGGGGCTGACGTCTTCGCCGCCCGCGCCCATGATTCCGCTGACTTGCGGCTTGGCCAGCGGTTGGCCGTCGGTGACCGACTGGGAGGTCAGCGTGAAGGTCGGCAGCTTGGGCAACGATGCGTACGGGTCGGGAGCAGTGCTCATGGCGGTCCTCTCGTGTGATCGGCTTGCGTCTGATCTAGCAGTGGGTCAGGAAGTGGGCCAGCACGTCGGTGCCGAACCGCAGCGCATCGATGGGTACCCGCTCATCCACGCCGTGGAACAATGCCGTGAAATCCAAGTCCGGCGGCAACCGCAGCGGGCTGAAGCCGAAACAACGAATACCCAAGCGCGCAAACGACTTTGCATCGGTGCCGCCGGAAAGCATATACGGCACGGTACGGGCGCCCGGGTCGAACGCCAGCACGGCGGCGTTCATGGCATCGACGAGGTCGCCGTCGAAGCTGGTCTCATAGGACGACAGATCCTGGATCCACTCGCGCGTCACGTCCGGTCCCAGCAGCTCGTCGACCTCGGCCAAGAACGCCTCCCTGCGGCCCGGCAATATCCGGCAGTCCACCACCGCCTCCGCGACGGCCGGTACGACGTTGGCCTTGTACCCCGCCTTGAGCATGGTGGGGTTCACGGTGTCGTGCAGCACGGCCTTGAGCATGCGGGCCATCGGGCCCAGCTTGTCGATCGCCCCGCGCAGGTCCCCCGATTCGGTGTCGAAGGTGAGGCCGGTCTCCTCGCTGACCGCGGCGAGAAACTGCGCGACGGCGTCGTTCAGCACGAGCGGAAACTGGTGGCGGCCCAGGCGGGCAACGGCCTCGGCGACGGCGGTGACGGCGTTCTGGTCGTGCACCATCGACCCGTGTCCGGCCGGCCCCCGGGCGGTCAGCTTCATCCAGGACAGCCCCTTTTCGGCCGTCTCGATCAGATAGAGCCGACGTTCGCCGCCGTCCTTGCGCGGCACCGTCAGCGAGAAGCCGCCCACCTCACCGATCGCCTCGGTGATGCCGGCGAAGAGCTCCGGGCGATTGTCGACCAGCCACTGCGCGCCGAAGGTCCCGCCGTGTTCTTCGTCGGCGATGAACGCGAAGACCAGGTCGCGCGGCGGCACGATGCCCGCCCGCTTCAAGTGGCGGGCCACCACGATCATCATGCCGACCATGTCCTTCATGTCGACCGCGCCGCGACCCCAGACGAAGCCGTCTTTGACCGCGCCGGAGAACGGGTGCACGCTCCATTCGGTCGGCTCGGCCGGCACCACGTCCAGATGCCCGTGAATCAGCAGGGCGCCACGCGAGGAGTCCGCCCCCGGCAGCCGGGCGAACACGTTGCCGCGGCCCGGGGCGCCGGATTCGACGTAGTGCGGCGCGTAGCCGACCTCGGCGAGCTGCTCGGCCACCCACTGCGCGCAGTCGGCCTCTCCCTTGGTCGTCTCCGGTTCGCCGGTGTTGGTGGTGTCGAACCGGATCAACTTGCTGACTACCTCGACCACGTCGTCGCTCGGGTTGGTTGGCCCCTCGGTCGCCCCGCTCTGAATGGTCACAACCACCTTTCCTACCATTGCCGAGGCCGGACGGCTCGATGCCGATCGTCGACACGTCTCGAGGAGCTGGATTGGGTTCGCGGCCCGCGATCCGATAGCCTTAGCTGCCAACCCATGCTGGTTTGGCCTTGTCCGAGTGGCGGAATGGCAGACGCGCTAGCTTGAGGTGCTAGTGCCCTACTAATGGGCGTGGGGGTTCAAGTCCCCCCTCGGACACGCGACTGAGGCGAGCGAAATGGACGCTTGCGTTCAGTTCCGAGCCGATGGAGTGTGTTGAGCCGCGCAGCGGCGCGCACACGCGACTGAGCCGAGTGAAATGGATGCTCGCATTCATTCCTGAGGCGATGGAGTGTGTTGAGCCGCGAAGCGGCGATCACGCCCGTACCTGGTCACGCCGCCTGGGTGGCGCGGTCTCATCTCGCGCATCCTCCCCATTGCGACCGCACGTAGCCTGGAAGCAGGCCCAGTAGCCGGGAGTGTGAACGCATGAACCGATCGAGTGGCTTTGTCCGGCGGACATCGCCGAAGACGTTCGTCGACCGACGCGAGGCCGGACGCGCGCTGGGACTGCAGCTGGCGGCCTATCGCGGCCGCGGTGACGTGCTGGTATTCGGTCTGGCGCGTGGCGGCGTGCCGGTGGCCTGGGAGATCGCCGCGGCCCTCGGTGCTCCGCTCGACGTCTTTCTGGTCCGCAAGCTCGGGGTGCCGCAGTGGTCGGAGCTGGCGATGGGCGCCTTGGCCAGCGGTGGCGGTGTGGTGATGAACGACGATGTGGTGGCCAGCCTGCACATCACCGACGAGCAGGTCCGCGAGGTGATCGACAGCGAGGCCGCCGAGCTGCTGCGGCGCGAACACGCCTACCGGGGCGGTCGCCCGATGGCCGACCTGCGCGACAGGATCGTCGTCCTGGTCGACGACGGAATCGCAACGGGCGCAAGCATGCTCGCCGCCGTGCGCGCCATCCGGGCCGCCGGGCCGAAATCGATCGTGATCGCCGTGCCGGTGGGTCCGGAGTCGACCTGCCGCGACCTCGCGCGGGAGGCCGATGACGTGGTGTGCCTGACGATGCCGCCCGGATTCGAAGCGGTCGGACAGGTCTACGACGACTTCCACCAGATCAGCGACGACGAGGTGCGCGAGCTGCTGGGCACGGCTACCGGCTGAGCGCCGAGCCGTCGAGGCAAAGAATTACTTGGCGGGCTCGTCGCCGTGGCCCTCGGCCGGGACCCTGGACTCCTCGGTCGGCGCGGTCTCCCCCGTCGCCGGTTCGCCCTCGCCCGGGACCTCCTCGGGGTAGTCGACGTAGCCCTCCTCGTCGACCTGCGCCTCGTCGGCGTCCTGGGCTTCGTCGCCGCCCAGGTCGCGCCGCTGGCGTTCCCGCAGCGCGTCGAGGATCAACAACACCACGCCCACCACGCTGGCGGCGATGCAGACCCAGGCCACCAGCTCGTTGCTGGTGACGACCGCGAACACCAACGCGACGAGCCCGATCAGGGCCAATACCAGCGCAATGATGAGCATCAGTCATCCTCCAAGCGACGAGCGGGACCGCGGGTTCATGACCTAGTGTGCCAACCCCGAAGCTCGGCGAGCGACCGGCACGCCCGAACGGCTAGTTGTTGCCCCGGTTGAACTGGTCGAAGCTGCCCGCGTCGGCGCTGGAGTCCACGGGTGCCGCGGATCCGCGCTGGCCGAGTTCTTCCAGTTGGGACTCCAGGTAGGTCTTGAGCCGGGTCCGGTACTCGCGTTCGAACGTGCGCAGCTGCTCGAGGCGGCCTTCCAGGACGGTGCGCTGCTGGTTGATGGTGCCCATGATCTCGGAATGCTTGCGCTCGGCGTCGGCCTGCAGGGCGTCGGCCTTCTCCTGGGCCTGCCGCAACTGGGTCTCCGAACGGGTCTGCGCGTCGGCGAGCATCGCGTCGGCGCGCTGCCGGGCCTCGGTGACGGTGGTCTCGGCGGTGCTGCGCGCCTCGCTGAGAATCTGGTCGGCATTGGCGCGGGCGTCGGCCAGCATCTTCTCAGACTCGGCCTTGGCGGTCGTGGTCAGGCGGTCGGCGGTGTCTTGCGCCAGCGTCAGCACCCGAGCGGCCTTCATGGCCTGTTCCTCGTTGTTGGCCGCGGCGGTCGGGGCTGCGGCCGGCGCCGGCTTGACCGGTTCCGGTTCGGGGACCGGCTCGCGCACAGGAATGGCCTGGGTGGGGGCGGCGGCCGCGGCCGGAGTGGCCGAGCCACCGCCGGAGGCCAGCTCGTGGTCCAGCTCCTCGATTCGTTGGCGCAGATCGCTGTTCTCTTCGATGAGCCGCGTCAGCTCGGCTTCCACCAGATCGAGGAAGGCATCCACCTCGTCTTCGTTGTAGCCCCGCTTGCCGATCGGTGGCTTACTGAACGCCACATTGTGGACGTCGGCTGGTGTAAGCGGCATTGTTTCGTCCCCTCAAGTTCCTTCTCGAACGTTCTGGAAAGTGTAGAACGCAGTGGTAGCCGTAGTGCAACTGCCGTCCATCCTGTCACACCAGGCGCGACCGTTGCTGATTAGCCCAATAAATAAGGACCAATTTCAAACATTGAGGGCAATAAAATCCGAAACCTTAGAAGTTTTAAATCGGGGGAACCAAACCGACGCTAAAACGTGTCCGAACCGTCTCCGGGGCGGAATGCGTTAGCTCCGACGGTCCGCCCGGCGGGCCTCCGGGCGGCCTATGCGGCAGCGCCGAAGGCCAGTTGCATGCCGATGAACGCGACGAGCAACAGCACCATGATCGACAGGTCGAAGCGGACCGCTCCGATGGTGAGTTGCGGGATGAGCCGGCGCAGCAATTTCACCGGCGGATCGGTGATCGACAGGATGATCTCGAGCACCACGACGGTGATGCCGGTGGGATGCCAATCCCGGCTGAACGAGCGGATGAACTCGACGACGACCCGAGCGATGAGCAGCAGCCAGAAGATGAACAGCGCAAACCCGAGGATCTGAAAGAACAACACCAACTGAAGTGCCCCGACCTTACCCATGAGATGACAAGCGATGCTCAGCGATGGCCAAGCGCCGCGGACCAGCGCGGCGCCTGCCAGCCTACCGACTCCGAGTAAGAGCCCCTATCTCACGTCACCCTTGCGGTGGCTCGGGTGACCGAGCCGCCGCTGCGGATCGGGGCGGCGGATGCGCCTATTGGTAAGCGTAGAAACCGGTTTCGGCGATCCGGCGGCGCTCCTCCGGGGACACGTCGACGTCGGCGGGTGACAGCAGGAACACCTTGGTGGCGACTTTGTCGAACGAGCCGCGCAAGGCGAAGGCCAAGCCGGCCGCGAAGTCGACGAGCCGCTTGGCGTCGGCGTTGTCCATCGACACCAGGTCCATGATCACCGGGGTGCCGTCGCGGAAACGCTCGCCGATGGTGCGGGCCTCGCTGTAGTCCTTGGGCCGCAGCGTGGTGATCTTCGACAGCGGGTGGCCCTCTTCGAACATCATCGCCATCCGGCGCGGGTCCATCGCCAGCGCGCCGCGGGTGGAGTTGCGCAACCACGACCCGAAGCGCGGGCCGCCGCCGCGCTCGGCGCGGTCGAACTCGCGGGGGTGGACGGCGCCGTAGCGCGGCTCGTCCCCGTAGCCGCCGCGGTAGCCGGCGGGCGGTGGGTAGTCGGCGGGTTCGCGGCGCGGATCGTCGTAGTCGTCTTGCTCGTAGCGACCGTATCCGTCGTCAAATCGCGGGCGCGGGAAACCACGGGACGGCGCGTGGTCGTCGTAATACTCGTCCTCGTAGTCGTCCATTGGGGCCATACCGAAATAGGCCTTGACTTTGTGCAGTGTGCTCATTGCGTTGACCCTTCTAGCCCCTGGGAGTACTGGTGTTAGTGATAAAGCTGTTACTGCAGTGACTACTTACGGTGACGGTAACCGCCGCGGGCCCATTAGCGCGGTACCGACACGCACACACGTCGAACCGTGTTTGACGGCGATTTCGAAGTCGTTCGACATGCCGGCGGACAGCCCGACGGCGTTGCGGTGGGATTCGAGAACCCGTCGATGCTCGGATCGGAGCCGGTCAAAGGCCTCTTCGGGGTCCGAGTCCAGCGGCGGAATCCCCATCAGCCCCACCAGGTCCAGGTTCTTGGACTCCTCGACCTGGTCGCACACCTGATCGACGGCTCCCGGCCGGGATATGTCGACGCCGCCGCGAGACTCGTCGCCGTCGAGGCTGACTTGGACATAGATCCGCATCGGGTCGGTGCGACGGCCGTCGGAAAGCGCCGCGGCCACCCCCTTGTCCAGCGCGGTCACCAGGTGAGCGCTGTCGACGGAGTGAGCGGTGTGCGCCCAGCGCGCCACCGACCGTGCCTTGTTCCGCTGGATGTGACCGACCATGTGCCAGCTTGGATTTCCCACGCCCGCCCGCGCGGACGCCGCCAGCAGCCGGGTGACTTCGGCCACTTTCGCCGTCGCCTCCTGGTCCCGCGATTCACCAACGGCACGACAACCCAATCGGGACAAAGTCACAACGTCGGTTGCTGGAAAGTATTTGGTAATCGGCAGAACTTCGATTTCGCCGACGTTGCGGCCCGCCGCTTCCGCTGCGGCGGCCAGGCGCGAGCGCACCGACGCCAACGCGTGGGTCAATTCCGATTCGCGGTCGCTTCGACTATTCGGGGCCGCCATCGCAATCACTCCATCCAGACCAGTGAGGCCAGCCGCCCGGTCGGCGCGTCCCGGCGGTGACTGAACAAGGCCGGGTCGTCCACCGTGCAGCGCGGATCGATGTCGATGGCCGTCACGCCTAAATTCCTTAGCTGCCAAGCGATTCCGGCACGCAGATCCAGCCCGGGCGTGCCCGCCCCGGTGGTGGTCCGGCTGCCCGGCAACGCCGCCTCGACCTCGTCGGCCATCGCCGCGGGCACTTCGTAATTGCGGCCGCTGACCGCCGGACCCAGGAGCGCCGAAATGTCTTCGGGCCGCGCGCCGAGCTCCACCATCGTCTCCAGCGTGCGGGCCACCACCCCGCGCTGGGCGCCGACCCGACCGGCGTGCACCGCCGCGGCCACACCGGCACGCGCGTCGGCCATCAACACCGGAACGCAATCGGCGGTCACCACCGCCAGCGCGAGACGCGCGGTGCGGGTCACCAACGCGTCCGTGTCGTCGACCGCGGTGTCGCGCGCCCCGTCGACCACTTCGACCCGATCGCCGTGGACCTGGTTCATCCACACCACCCGAGCGCCGCGCAGCCCGATGGCCGCGGCCAGCCGGGCGCGGTTGTCGGCCACCGCCGCGGGGTCGTCCCCGACGTGGTCGCCGAGGTTGAAGCTGTCGAAGGGCGGCTTCGAGACACCACCGGCGCGGGTGGTGGTCACCCGTCGAATGCGAACGCTCACGTGACCAGTATCGGAGATGCCCTGTCTAACAGGCGGCCCCGACCGTCGCGGCCGGGGATCCAGGGTCACCGGCATATCTCAGCGACGCATGAAGGGCGGCACGTCGACGTCGTCGTCATCGCCGCCGATATTCAAGGTCGAGCCGTTGGTGTGAACCGGCACGCTGACCGCGTCGACCGGTTCGAACAACGTCGAGGTGAGCTTGCCCGCCTTTGCCGACTCGATCCGGTGCGCACCGCCCTTTTCCTCCTTGTCGGCGCTGCCGCCGATGACGGGTTTGCGGCCGGCGCCGGCGGCATCGAAGCCCGCGGCGATGACGGTGACGCGCACCTCGTCGCCCAGCGAGTCGTCGATCACGGTGCCGAAGATGATGTTGGCGTCCTGGTGGGCGGCGTCCTGCACCAGCGAGGCCGCCTCGTTGATCTCGAACAGGCCCAGGTCGCTGCCGCCGGCAATCGACATCAGCACGCCGTGCGCGCCCTCCATCGAGGCTTCCAGCAGCGGCGAGTTGATGGCGATCTCGGCGGCCTTGAGCGAGCGGCCCTCGCCGCGGGCGGAGCCGATACCCATCAGGGCCGTGCCCGCGCCGGACATGATGCCCTTGACGTCGGCGAAGTCCACGTTGATCAGGCCCGGGGTGGTGATCAGGTCGGTGATGCCCTGCACACCGTTGAGCAGCACCTCGTCGGCGCTGCGGAAGGCGTCCATCAGCGAGACCGCGGCGTCGCCCATCTGCAGCAGCCGGTCGTTGGGGATCACGATCAGCGTGTCGCAGCTTTCGCGCAGCGCCGAGATGCCGCTCTCGGCCTGGTTGCCGCGCCGCTTGCCCTCGAACGAGAACGGGCGGGTGACCACGCCGACGGTCAGCGCGCCCAGCTTGCGCGCGATGCTGGCGACGACGGGCGCGCCGCCGGTGCCGGTCCCGCCACCCTCCCCGGCGGTGACGAACACCATGTCCGCGCCGCGCAGCAGCTCCTCGATCTCGTCCTTGGCGTCCTCGGCGGCCTTGCGGCCGACCTCCGGGTCCGCCCCGGCGCCCAGGCCACGCGTGGATTCGCGCCCGACGTCGAGTTTGACGTCGGCATCACTCATCAACAGCGCCTGCGCGTCGGTGTTGATCGCGATGAACTCCACGCCTTTGAGGCCTTGTTCGATCATCCGGTTGACGGCGTTGACGCCGCCGCCACCGATACCCACGACCTTGATGACGGCCAGGTAGTTGTGCGGGGGGGTCATCATTCGTCTTCCTCCCTGATGGGCTTGGCTCAGCTCTCCCGGCGGTGGGCTCCTCCGGACGTCGCGGTCCCTCCCTGGCAAACCCTCAACCTCAACCATAGAGTTAGAGTTATGTCAAGTAGTGGCGCGCAACCAGAACGGTATGGGTAGGGCGCGCCCTAACCCCGCAGGCGCGCCGACACGCGCCCCGCAAATTTTGGGCAATTTTGGTGCGTCGCGGCGGCGTGAGCGCTGCTCGACGGCGGATCGGGGGCGGAGGACGTGACGAAGATCGCTACTTGACCGTCGGCAGATCCGGGCTGGACACGTCGTAGGTCTTGCCGGGCTGGGTCAACAGCGCGGCCAGCTTCTCGGCCTTCTCGTCGGTGCGGTCGGTGGTGCCCCAGATCACCACCCGGCCGTCGCCGAGTGTCAGGGTGATCGAGGCGACCGAGGGCGCCGCGATCCGGCCGACCTGGCCTCCGACCTCGGGCCGCAGCGCGGTCAGCACCTGCAGGGCGGCCTTGGTGGCCGGGTCGTTCGGACCCGGGTCGGCGACGTCGAGGTACGGCAGGGCCGGGGGCGGCGGGCCGGTCGCGAAATCCACGCCGTCGCGGTCGAACAGATGCGGGCCGTCGGGAAAGTCCTTGACCGCCACCGGAACTCGCTCCACGATGGTGATCCGCAGCGCCGACGGGTACTGGCGCTGCACCCGCGCGCTGGCCACCCGCCGGATCGCCGCCACCCGGTCGGCCACCTGGCTGGTGTTGATCTGCAGCAGCGGCGTTCCGGGCCGCACGTGCGCCGCCTCCAGGACCTCTTCCCGGGTGACCACCCCGGTGCCGACGACCACGATGTTGCGGGCCGACATCGCCGGCGTGAAGTAGAGGATCAGGGCCAGCCCGATGCCGACGATCACCAGCAGGATGGTCGCCAGCAGCATTTTCAGGCCCCGAACGACCCCGCGCGCAACGGGTTTGGGCTCGGTGACCAGCCGCCCGCTGGCCCGGCGCTTGGCCTCGCGGCGCGCCTCTTCGATGGCGGTGGCGCGGGCCTGCGCGGCGCGGCGTTCGGCGCGTTCCCGGCGGGCACGCCGGCGTGGTCCCTCGACCTCGGCCTGATCGGGCTGGGGGCCGGCGTCACCCCGCTCCGCGCCTGTACCGGTGACGAGCGGTTCGGTGACCGCGATGTCGTCGGCGCCGGACGGCTGACCGGCGGCCCGTGCCCCGGCCACGTCGGTCGGGACCGGGTCGTCCGGCTCCGTCATCGCAACGCCCCGGGGGCGCCGCGGTTGGCCCGCACCCGCAACGCCGTCACGATCTCGGGCCCGAGCAGGGTCACGTCGCCGGCTCCCATGGTCACGATGACGTCGCCGGGCGCGGCGACCGCGGCCACCTGCTCGGCGGCCGCGGAGAAGTGCGGCAGGTAGCGCACCGGCACGCTGACATGCTCGGCGACACTGGCGCCGCTGACACCGGCCAGCGGTTGTTCGCGCGCGCCGTAGACGTCGAGAACGAACACCTGGTCCGCCGCGTCCAGCGCCCGCCCGAACTCTTCGGCGAAAGCCTTTGTCCGCGAATACAAATGGGGTTGGAACACCGCGATACTGCGGCCGTCACCGCTTTGCTCGAGCAGGGTGCGGACCGCCGCCAGCGTGGCGACGATCTCGGTGGGGTGGTGGGCGTAGTCGTCGAACACCCGCACCGAGGCCGCGCTGCCCACCAGTTCGAACCGCCGGCGCACGCCCTCGAAGCCGGCCAGGCCGTCCAGCACGGCGTCGGCCGGGGCGCCGATCTCGAGCGCCGCCAGCAGCGCACCCATCGCGTTGAGCGCCATGTGGCGGCCGGGCACCGACAACCGCATCACCCGCGGGTGCTGCTCCGGGTCGAGTTCGGGGGCCAGCCGGATCTGCGCGACGGCCTCGGTGCCCTGCTGCTGCCACGAGAGCAACGTCGCGGCCAGCTCCTCGCCCGGGCGCGATGACCCGTCCTGCGACACCGATCCGTACCGCAGCACCCGGATGCCCAGCTCGGCCGTGCGTCTGGCCAGCGCCTGTGCCCCCGGATCATCGACGCACACCACCAGCGCGCCGCCGGGGGCCAGTCGCTCCACGAAGGCGTCGAACACGGCGACATAGGCGTCGGCGCTGCCGTAGAAGTCCAGGTGGTCGGTCTCGATGTTGGTGACCACGGCGACGTTGGGCGTGTACTCGAGCAGCGAGCCGTCGCTTTCGTCGGCCTCGGCGACGAAGCAGTCGCCGCTGCCGTGGTGGGCGTTGGTGCCGGCCTCCCCCATCTCGCCGCCGACCGCGAAGGACGGGTCGCGTCCGCAGTGCTGCAGCGCCACGATGAGCATCGACGTCGTCGTCGTCTTGCCGTGCGTGCCGGTGACCATCAGCGTGGTGCGCCCGTCCATCAGCTTGGCCAGCACGGCCGGCCGCAGGATCACCGGGATGCCGCGCCGGCGGGCCTCGACCAGCTCCGGGTTGGTCTTCGGGATGGCGGCGTGGGTGGTGATGACGGCGGTGACGCCGCCGGGCAACAGGTCCAGCGCGGCGGCGTCATGCCCGATGTTGATCTGCGCGCCGCGGGCGCGCAGCGCGTGGATGCCGCGTGACTCCTTGGCGTCCGAACCGGATACCAGCCCGCCGCGGTCGAGCAGGATGCGCGCGATGCCCGACATGCCGGCTCCCCCGATGCCGACCATGTGCACGCGCTGCAGCTCGGGCGGCAGCTGCGGGCTGTTCACCGGGTTCTCCCGGCCCACCGGCCACTCTGGCGGCCGAGCTGCGCCTTCCTGGCGATGTCCAGCGCCGCCTGGGCCACCCGCCGGGCCGCGTCGGGGTGTCCGACCAGCGCGGCGGCGGTGGTCATGGCCGCCAGCCGCGGCGGGTCGCCCATGAGCCCCGCCACCTCGCGGGCCACCAGCTCGGGCGTCAGGTCGGCGTCCGCGACGATCATGCCGCCACCGGCGTTGACCACCGGCAGCGCGTTGAGCCGCTGCTCGCCGTTGCCGATCGGCAGGGGCACGTAGATGGCCGGCAGGCCGACCGCCGACACCTCGGCGACCGTCATCGCACCGGATCGGCAGATCACCAGGTCGGCGGCCGAATAGGCCAGGTCCATCCGGTCCAGGTAGGGCACCGCCACGTAGGGCGGGTCACCGGGGTCGGGTTCGCGCAACTCCAGCGTGTTCTTGGGGCCGTGCGCATGGAGGACCTCCACGCCGGCGGCGGCGAGCTCGGCGGCCGCGCCCGAAACGGCCCGGTTCAGCGAGGCCGCGCCCTGCGAGCCGCCGAACACCAGCAGCACCCGGGCGTCGTCGGCGAAGCCGAAGTGCCGGCGCGCCTGCGCACGCAGCGCCGCGCGGTCCAGCGAGGTGATGGCCTCGCGCACCGGCACCCCGACCACCTCGGCGCGCGGCAGGCCGCAATCGGCCACCGCGGACAGCACCCGCTCGGCGCTGCGGGCGCCGACCCGGTTGGCCAGCCCGGCGCTGGCATTGGCCTCGTGGATCACCACCGGGATCCGCGGCTTGCGCGGCGAGACACCGCGGGCGGCGAGATAGGCCGGCAGGGCCACGTATCCCCCGAAGCCGATGATCACGTCGGCGTCGACCGCCCTGAGCACGGCGCGGGTCTCGCGAACGGCCCGCCACACCCGCGAGGGCAGCCGCGCCAGGTCGCCGCTGGGCTTGCGCGGCAGCGGCACCGGCGTGATCAGCTCGAGGTCATAGCCGCGCTCGGGCACCAGCCTGGTTTCCAGCCCGCGCGCGGTGCCCAGCGCGGTGATGCGGACCTGCGGATCGAGCGCGCTCAGCGCGTCCGCGACGGCCATCGCCGGCTCGACGTGACCGGCGGTTCCCCCACCGGCCAGCACGACCGACAGGGGCTTTTCGGGCGTAAAAGAGGGCAACGCGGCACCGGCGGGCAAGGGGTTTGCCCCCCGCCCGCCGGTCGGCTTGTTGACCGTGTCGTTCACCCGTAACGCTGACCTTCCAGTGCGCGTGCGCGTCGTGGCTGACGCTGGCCGGCCGCCTGGCTGACGCGGCGCTGGCCAGATCCATGATGCCTGGCCCGCGATCGGGCGGAACCTCCAGTCTGGCGAGCCGGCCGGCCGGCCGTTCGCGGCAGCGCCGGCCGCTGCGGACCCTCTACCTTCGGGGAGGCCTTGCGGGCGGGCTTGCGGTCGGGCGCCCCGGCGGCCTTGCGTGGGGCGTCGCCCGATTGCGAGGCGGCCTTCGGGCGGGCCCGCTTGCGGTCGCGGAACGCCTCCAGGCGCGTCGGCGAGTAGGGCTCGGGCAGCGGCAGCCGCAGGATCCGGTTCACCTTGTCGTCGCGGCCGGCCCGCAGGGCGGCCACCGCCTCCGGCTCGTGACGGGCCGCATTGGCCATGATGCCGATCATGAAAAGTGTTGCCGCGGTGGACGTTCCACCAGCGGAAATGAGTGGCAGCTGAATGCCGGTCACCGGCAGGATGCCGATGACGTAGCCGATGTTGATGAACGCCTGCCCCAGCACCCACATCGTCGTGGTGGCCGTCAGCAGCCGCAGGAACGGATCGGCCGAGCGGCGCGCGATCCGCATCCCGGTGTAGGCGAACAGCCCGAACAGCACCAGCAGCGCGAAGGCGCCGATGAAGCCGAGCTCCTCACCGATGATCGCGAAGATGAAGTCGTTGTGCGCGTTGGGCAGGTAGTTCCACTTGGCCACGCCCTGGCCCAGGCCGTCGCCGAAGATGCCGCCGTGCGCGAGCGCGAACTTCGCCTGCCGGGCCTGGTAGCCGGTGTCCTGCGGGTCGTTCTCCGGGTTGATCCAGGACCGCACCCGGTCCGACCGGTAGCCGGCCGACATGGCCAGGATCGCGCCGGCCACGAACACGGCCAGCAACGAGGTGACGAACACGCGCAGCGGCAGGCCGGCGTACCACAACAGGGCCAGCAGGATGATGCCCAGCGACACCGTCTGCCCGAGGTCGGGCTGCGCCACGATCAGCGCGAGCGCGATCACCGCCGCCGGCACCAGGGGGATCAGCAATTCCCGCAGGGTCGCCCGCTCCAGGCGGCGGGCGGCCAGCATGTGGGCGCCCCAGATGGCGAAGGCGATCTTGGCCAGCTCGGAGGGCTGCATCGAGAAACCCGCGACCACGAACCATTTACGAGATCCGTTGGCCAGGTTGCCGATACCGGGAACGAGCACCAGCACCAGCAGGATGACGGTGACGACGTAACCGGTGAATGCGACCCGCCGGATGAACCGCACCGACATCCGCAGGGAGGCGTAGCAGGCGATGAGCCCGACCACGGTCCACAACACCTGCTTGCCGAAGATCACCCAGGCCGACCCGTCGGCGTCGTAGGACCGCACGCCCGACGCCGAGAGCACCATGATCAGCCCGAGCGTCGTCAGTAGCCCCGCCACGGCGATGATCAGGTGAAACGAGGTCATGGGCCGGCCCAGCCAGGCGCCGAACCTGCCGTGCGCACCGCCGTCTTTGGCGGGCTTGTCCTTCGTCTGCGGCGCGCCGGCCTTCTTGTCGGCCTTCCTGTCGGCCTTCTTGTCGGTCTCGGCTGCCGGGGCGTCGGCGGCATCGGCGTCGGCATCGTCGGCCGCACCGGCCTCGGCCGCGGCCGTCTCGGTGGTGTCTTTACCCCGGCGCAGCCGCCGGGTCAGGGCGTTATCCACGCCCGCCCTACCGGAGCGCCGCATGCACGGCGGCGGCGAAGGCGTCGCCACGGTCGGCGTAACCCGCGAATTGGTCGAACGATGCGCCCGCCGGAGCCAGCAGGACGGTGTCACCGGGCTTCGCTACGGTACGAGCCGCGGCGACCGCCGCGTTCATGACCGCCGTGCCCACGTTGTCCCCGGAATGTTGCTTGTCGCCGAATCGTTTCACTTCTGTCACATCTGCCCCAAAAACCACAGCAGTCGCATCCATATCAGCATCCTCGCCTGTCACAACGTGCAGGACGGGGACATCCGGCGCGTGTCGCGATAACGCCTCTGCAACCAATTGCCGATCTCGGCCGATGAGCACCGCCGCGACCAGCCGCGACGCCATCCTGGAGACCTCGGCGTCGACCGACGCGCCCTTGAGCAGGCCGCCGGCGATCCACACGACCCGGGGGTAGGCGAGCACGGACGCCTCGGCGGCGTGCGGGTTGGTGGCCTTGGAGTCGTCGACGTAGGTGATTCCGTCGGCGACGGCCACGACCTCGGCCCGGTGCCGGGGCCGGTCGGGGTGCTCGACGCGCTGGCCGCCGCGGCGCTGGCACGCAGCGTCGACGTGCCGGCCGAGGCGATCGCGGCCGCGATCGCCGCGTTCCGGGTGGGCCGGCACCGGGCCGAGGTCGTGGCCGTCGCCGACGGAATCACCTACGTCGACGACTCCAAGGCCACCAACCCGGATC
>NZ_LZKV01000265.1:0-5490 GCF_001672995.1 Mycobacterium sp. 1482292.6
GGCGCGCACGCCCTCTGCCATGTATTCCTCGGCGTTGTCAATCATCCTGCGCCACAACATGTTCGCCAGGTCTCCGCCGGTCTGCATGCTGCGCACCAGGTAAGCCATCAGCGGCGCGTACTCCTCGATCTCGGCCATCTGGGCGAACCACGTGGCGGGGTCGTTGGATTGCAGCGCCTCGGACTTGTTGCCGCGGATCGTCTCGGCGATGTAGTCCTCGCACGCCTTGCGCAGGCCCTCTTTGGAGCCGAAGTGGTGAATGACCAGCGCGGCGCTGACGCCGGCACCTTCGGCGATGGCGCGAAGGCCGACGCCGAACCCGTGCTCGCCGAATTGCTCGATGGCCGCATCTCTGATCCGGGCGGCGGCCGTCAGGTCGGCTGAACGCATGTTCAGTACGCTAAACGCATGTTCAGCCCGCGGTCAAGTAGGGCGCGCGTCAACAATTCATAAAGATGCGGACGGTCCCGGAAAACCCGAGCTCAAGGCGACGGAGGCGGCTGGTGCAAAACGATGGCGCGGGGCGACTCAGTCGCGAACGGCGGCCAGGATGCCGTCGCCGAGGGGTACCAGCGCCGGGGTGAGCCGCTCGTCCTCGGCGATCAGGCGCGCCGCCTCGCGCACCGCGACCACTTCGGCGTCGCGGGCGGCCGGATCGCCGGCCCGTCCGCCCAGCGCGGCGCGGTGCACCACGATCACGCCGCCGGGCCGCAGCAACCGCACACCCTCGACGACGTAGTCCGGCTGATCGATCGGGTCGGCGTCGATGAACACCAGGTCATAGGACGCGTCGGCGAGCCGGGTGAGTACCTCCTGGGCGCGGCCGCCGATCAGCCGCGTGCGCGACGGTCCGATGCCGGCTTCGGTGAACGCCTGCTTGGCCAGCCGCAGATATTCGGGTTCGAGGTCGATGGTCGTCAGCACACCGTCGTCGCTCATGCCGGACAGCAACCACAGGCCGCTGACGCCCGCGCCGGTGCCCACCTCGGCGACGGCCTTGCCGCCACTGAGCTTGGTCAGCAGGCTCAGCAGCGCACCGACCGCCGGCGTCACCGCGCCCGCACCGATGTCCACGGCCCGCTCGCGGGCGGCCGCCAACAGCGCGTCTTCCGATATCGAGGCTTCGGCGTGCGCGAAGAGCGCATCGGCCCGACTGGGCGCCGTCTGGCCGGGGGCTTCTGCGTCGGTGCCGTCCATGCCCGCAGCGTATTCCACTTCGCCGCGCGGTCCGGCAGGCGCGCCTGAGTCCGATCGGGGTGACACGCCCAACTGTGCCGATGCGTTTAAGGTCACTGCGCGATGGATATCTCCTGCACAGCGCAGGTAACGATACGGTTTCTCAGGTTCAGCTCAGACTGTTCATATACCGCACATACTCCGGTACGCGACGGTAGCCCTATGGATCGCGGAGGGCGTTGGACCGGGAATACCGACTGGGAACTACCTGTTGCCGCCAGTGACGAAGTGTCACTACTTGGCACGCCCGATTCGGAGGATTCGATCATCACCACGCTTCTCAGCCCCTCCAGCATGTCGCACGCGCAGGGGCTCCCCGCCGACGAGTGGGTGGAGCCGTCCGACGCGCCGCACGGCACCGCGGTGTTCGACGCGACTGGGGACAAGGCGGCCATGCCGTCGTGGGACGAGTTGGTGCGCCAGCACGCCGACCGCGTGTACCGGCTGGCTTACCGGCTTTCGGGCAACCAGCACGACGCCGAGGACCTCACCCAGGAGACCTTCATCCGGGTCTTCCGGTCGGTGCAGAACTACCAGCCCGGGACGTTCGAGGGCTGGCTGCACCGCATCACCACCAACCTCTTCCTCGACATGGTGCGCCGGCGCTCGCGCATCCGGATGGAGGCGTTGCCCGAGGATTACGAGCGGGTGCCCGCCGACGAGCCCAACCCCGAGCAGATCTACCACGACTCCAGGCTGGGCCCGGACCTGCAGGCCGCGCTCGATTCGCTGCCGCCGGAATTCCGCGCCGCCGTCGTGCTGTGTGACATCGAGGGCCTGTCCTACGAGGAGATCGGCGCCACGTTGGGCGTCAAACTGGGCACCGTGCGCAGCCGCATCCACCGCGGGCGCCAGGCGCTGCGGGATTACCTGGCCGCGCACCCCGACCACGACGTGGCGCGCGCCAAGTCGGCGTAATCACCGGTCGCCCGCCTAACGTTCGGGCAGCTATTCAGCCGCTTTGCGGCCTTACCCTCGGTATCGCGCGGCCTGTCGCGCTACATTCGACATAAGGCGGCAATAAGAAATGAGTGGCGAGGAGTTGGTGATGCCCGATCGTGGACAGGTGTTCCGCCGCGCGTTCTCCTGGCTCCCCGCTCAGTTCGCCTCCCAGAGTGACGCGCCCATCGGCGCCCCCCGCCAGTTCGGCTCCACCGAGCACCTGTCCGTCGAAGCGATCGCGGCGTTCGTCGACGGCGAGCTGCGGATGAACGCCCATCTGCGCGCCGCGCATCATCTGTCGTTGTGCGCCCAGTGCGCGGCCGAGGTCGAGGACCAGAGCCGGGCCCGCGCGGCGCTGCGCGATTCGCGCCCCATCCGCATCCCCAGCACCCTGCTCGGCATGCTGGCCGACATTCCCTACGAGTCGCCCGACGACTCCTCCGTGGCCGCCGACCGGTTCGCCGATCGGGACGGCCGGGAGCGGCGCAAGCGCCGGTAGCCGAATCGGCGCCCCGCCCCTTCGAGGCGTCCCCCGCGCGCGTTCATGCCGACCGATGGCGGGCCATGGATACTAGGGTGGACACGGACAACGCCGGTGCCGCGTATTTCGCCCGGCAAAGGCCCGTCTCGAGCGCTCAAGCAGAGGATCCAAAAGGGACAACGTGACCTCCGACCAAGGCTACGACCAAGCAAAAGACAGCGGCAACCGCTTAGCGCCGCGCCCCATCTCGCGTCCGCCGGTCGACCCCGCGTCGCGCCGGGAGTTCGGTCGTCCCGAGGGGCTGCGCGGGTCGTTCGTGGCCGAACGGGTCCGTCCGCAGAAGTACCGCGACCAGGCCGAATTCCGGCCCAGCGACCGACCGGCCGACCCCGTATTGCAAGAGGCGTTCCACCGGCCGGACGGCAGCCCCGATTCGCTGCAGCGCCACCCGGTGGACGCCAATGCGCTGGCCGCCGAGAAAGACGGTGTGGGGCCCGACGAGCTCGACGACCCCTGGCGAGACCCGGGCGCCGCGGCCGCATTGGGCACGCCGGCGGTGCCGCCGTCGCGCTCCGGTACCGCCCTGGGTTACGGCGGCAAACTGGGCGTGCGCGACGTGTTGTTCGGCGGCAAGGTGTCCTACCTCGCGTTGCTGGTGCTGCTGCTGATCGCGTTGGTCATCGGTGTGCTCGGCGGGGTGATCGGCCGCAAGACGGCCGAAGTCGCCGAGGCCTTCACCACCTCGAAGGTGACGCTGTCCACCAGCGGCAACGGCGAAGGCCCGGCCGGCCGGTTCGCCAAGGTTGCGGCCGCGACGGCGGGCGCCGTGGTGACCATCGAGTCCAAGAGCGACCAGGAAGGCATGCAGGGCTCCGGCGTCGTCATCGACGGCCGCGGCTACATCGTCACCAACAACCACGTCATCTCCGAGGCGGCGAACAACCCCAGCCAGTTCAAGACGACCGTGGTCTTCAACGACGGCAAAGAGGTGCCGGCGAACCTGGTGGGCCGCGACCCCAAGACCGACCTGGCCGTGCTGAAGGTCGACAACGTCGACAACCTGTCGGTGGCGCGCCTCGGTGATTCCGACAAGGTGCGGGTGGGCGACGAGGTGCTGGCCGCGGGTGCGCCGCTGGGGCTGCGCAGCACCGTCACGCACGGCATCATCAGCGCGCTGCACCGGCCGGTGCCGCTGTCGGGCGAGGGCTCGGACACCGACACCGTGATCGACGCGCTGCAGACCGACGCGTCGATCAACCACGGGAACTCCGGCGGCCCGCTGATCGACATGGACTCCCAGGTGATCGGCATCGACACCGCCGGTAAGTCGTTGTCCGACAGCGCAAGCGGGCTGGGCTTCGCCATCCCGATCAACGAGGCCAAGCAGGTCGCCCAGACGCTGATCAAGGACGGCAAGATCGTCCACCCGACGCTGGGGGTCAGCACCCGGTCGGTGAGCAACGCGATCGCCTCCGGCGCCCAGGTGGCCAACGTCAAGGCCGGCAGCCCCGCGCAGAAGGGCGGCGTCCTGGAGAACGACGTCGTCGTCAAGGTCGGCAATCGCAAGGTCGCCGACGCCGACGAGTTCGTCGTCGCGGTGCGGCAGTTGACCATTGGCCAGGACTCGCCGATCGAGGTCGTCCGCGACGGCCGGCACGTCACGCTGACGGTCAAGCCGGACCCTGACCAAAGCTGATGTTCGGCAGCCTGAGCTGGGAGCACATGCTCGTCCTCGTCGTGGTCGGGCTGGTGGTCCTCGGGCCAGAGCGGCTGCCGGGTGCCATCCGGTGGACGTCCAACGCCTTGCGTCAGGCGCGCGACTACCTCAGCGGGGTAACCAGTCAGCTGCGTGAGGACCTCGGCCCCGAGTTCGACGATCTGCGCGTTCCGCTGAGCGAGCTGCAGAAGCTGCGGGGCATGACACCGCGCGCGGCGCTGACCAAGCATCTGCTGGACGGCGACGATTCGTTCCTGACCGGAGCCTTCGACAAACCGGCGAACGGCGCCCCGCCGCAAGCCCCGCACCCGGCCCCGCCCGCCGCGAACGGCCAGGCACTGGCGGCCGAACAGCAGTCCGGCGGTCACACGCCGTTCGATACCGACGCGACCTGAACCGTCAGCGCCGGGTCGGATCGAGCCCGAGCGATACGCCGGCCAGCCCGCGCTTGCGTGACGACAAGCTGTCGGCCACCCCGCGCAGCGCCTTGCCGACCGGCGAATCGGGCGCGCTCAGCACCAGCGGCGTGCCGGAGTCGCCCGCGGCGACCAGCTCGGGATCCAGCGGGATCTGACCCAGCAGTGGCACGTCGGCGCCCACCGCGCGGGTCAGCCGCTCGGCCACCTGCCGGCCGCCGCCCTCGCCGAACACCTGCAGCGTGGAGCCGTCGGGCAGGGTGAGGCCGGACATGTTCTCCACCACGCCGACGACGCGCTGACGGGTCTGCAGCGCGATGCTGCCGGCCCGCTCGGCGACCTCGGCCGCGGCCAGCTGCGGCGTCGTCACCACCAGGATCTCGGCGTTGGGAATCAGCTGCGCCACCGAGATGGCGATGTCGCCGGTGCCCGGCGGCAGGTCGAGCAGCAGCACGTCCAGGTCACCCCAGTACACGTCGGCCAGGAACTGCTGCAGCGCCCGGTGCAGCATCGGCCCGCGCCACACCACCGGGGTGTTGCCCTCGGTGAACTGGGCGATGGAGATGACCCGCACCTCGTGCGCGATGGGCGGCAGGATCATCGACTCGACCTGGGTGGGCCGGTCGGTGGTGCCCATCATCCGGGGGATCGAATGGCCGTGGATGTCGGCGTCCAGCACACCGACCGACAGGCCGCGG
>NZ_LZKV01000266.1:0-41978 GCF_001672995.1 Mycobacterium sp. 1482292.6
TCGCGGGTGGCGGCATGTCGATCCAGCCGGGCAGCTGGTGGTAGAACTTGCGGATCACCGCGACCTGGCCCGCGCCCAGCTCGCCCCGGCGTTGTCCGGCGGCGGTGGCGGGCAGCATCGGGCCCAGCGGTTCGCCGGTCAGGCCGTGGCGCGGGCCCAGATCGCGTGCCTCGTTGAGGCGGCGGGCGGCTTCGGCGCGGCTGATCAGGGTCGCCTCGGCGATGGCGTGGACTGCTGTGCCGCCGAGTTCGACCGACGGTGCTTGGCGGGCCAGGGCATTGATCACGGGGTGCTCGACGGCCGGGATGCGCCGGCGCTGCTTTTCGCAGCGCGCCAACACCGCCAACTGTTGCCGGGGCTTCAGCGCATCGAGGTTCAGCGCGCAGACCTGATCCCAGGCGGCATCGAGCGCGTCGAACGCCGCCTCGACATCCTGCTCATCACTGACACTCACACCCCGAAACTAACGGCACCCACCGACAAAATCGGCCGAGAAATCGCCATAGATTCACACTCGCGCAAATAATTTCGTGGGGGTCACGGTGTCGCACGGTGATCGACCGTGCCAAGGATGTAAGGCCACCTCGCCCAAATCGCCATAGATTCACACTCGCGCAATTCATTTAGAATTCGCGACCGCTCCGGCTCGACGCGCAGCACAGGCCCAGACGATCTCGCCGGATTTCTCGGACCAAGACCTGCCGATCGAGGTCCCGCGTCTTGTCGGTGCGCAGACCTAAACTCTCGATGCCCAGGTAAACACGCACTTCGAAAGGGGGTCGCCGGCATGCGATTCCTGCACACCGCCGACTGGCAGTTGGGCATGACCCGGCACTTCCTCGCCGGTGACGCCCAGCCGCGGTATTCGGCGGCTCGCCGCGACGCGGTTTCCGGTCTGGGCGCCCTGGCGGCCGAGGTGGGCGCCGAGTTCGTCGTGGTGTCGGGCGACGTCTTCGAACACAATCAGCTTCCGCCCAAGGTCATCGGGCAGTCCCTGGAAGCCATGCGCGCCATCGGAATTCCGGTGTACCTGCTGCCGGGCAACCACGATCCCCTCGACGCCTCGTCGGTGTACAGCAGCGCGCTGTTCACCTCCGAGCGTCCCGACAACGTCGTGGTGCTCGACCGGGCCGGCGTGCACCAGGTGCGTCCCGGGCTGGAAATCGTCGCCGCGCCGTGGCGGTCGAAGGTCCCGACCACCGACCTGGTCGCCGACGTCCTCGACGACCTGCCCGCTGCCGCGGGCACCCGGATCCTGGTGGCGCACGGCGGCGTGGACGTCCTGGATCCCGATCGGGACAAGCCCTCGCTGATCCGGCTCGCCACCGTTGACGACGCGCTGTCGCGCGGCGCGGTGCACTACGTGGCGCTCGGGGACAAGCACTCGCTCACCCGGGTCGGCGACAGCGGCCGGGTCTGGTATTCCGGCTCCCCGGAGGTCACCAACTTCGACGACGTGGAAGCCGACCCAGGCCATGTCCTGATCGTCGACGTCGACGAGGCCGACCCGCAACGCGCGGTGTCCGTGACGCCGCGACACGTCGGAAGCTGGCGGTTCGTCACCTTGCGCCGACAGGTCGACTCCAGCCGTGACATCGCCGATCTCGACTTGAACCTCGACCTGATGACCGAGA
Source organism: Mycobacterium sp. 1482292.6 (assembly GCF_001672995.1). NCBI lineage: Bacteria > Bacillati > Actinomycetota > Actinomycetes > Mycobacteriales > Mycobacteriaceae > Mycobacterium > Mycobacterium sp. 1482292.6. Next base: position 1,635 of record NZ_LZKV01000266.1, read on the forward strand.
AGGACCGGACCGTGGTGCGCCTGGCGCTGACCGGTTCGCTGACGGTCACCGACCGCGCCGCGCTGGACGCCTGCCTGGACAAATACGCACGGCTATTCGGCCACCTGCGCACGTGGGACAGCCACACCGACCTGGCGGTGATCCCGGCCGACGGCGAGTTCAGCGATCTGGGCATCGGAGGTTTCGCCGCCGCAGCGGTCGAAGAGCTGGTGGCGACGGCGCGCGAGGAGGACCCCGCCACCGCCGTGGACGCGCAGGCCGCGCTGGCGCTGCTGCTGCGCCTCACCGACCGGGGTGCGGCGTGAAGCTGCACCGGCTGATCCTGACCAACTACCGCGGGATTTCGCACCGGGACATCGAATTCCCCGATCACGGCGTCGTGGTGGTGTGTGGCGCGAACGAGATCGGCAAGTCGTCGATGATCGAAGCCCTGGACCTGCTGTTGGAGGCCCGGGACCGTTCGACGAAGAAGGAAGTCAAACAGGTCAAGCCCACCCACAGCGACGTCGGCTCCGAGGTGTCCGCCGAAATAAGCTGCGGCCCTTACCGTTTCGTCTACCGCAAGCGGTTTCACAAGAAGTGTGAGACCGAGCTGACGGTCATCCGGCCGTGCCGCGAACAGCTGACCGGTGACGAAGCCCACGAGCGGGTCCGGGCGATGCTGGCCGAGACGGTGGATAGCGACCTGTGGCATGCCCAGCGGGTGCTGCAGTCCGCGTCGACCGCCGCGGTGGATTTGTCCGGGTGCGACGCGCTGTCCCGCGCGCTCGATGTCGCCGCCGGCGACAGCGGAGGGTTGTGCGGCACCGAGCCATTGCTCATCGAACGCATCGACGCCGAATACGGGCGTTACTTCACCCCGACCGGACGCCCTACAGGCGAGTGGGCCGCCGCGATCGCTCGGCTGGTCGCCGCCGAGGCCGCGGTTGCCGAGTGCGCGGCCGCGGTCGCCGAGGTCGACGAGCGGGTGGCCCGCCACGCCGTGTTGACCCAGCAGGTCGCCGACCTCTCCCAGCAACGGATCGCGGCCGGCCCGCGGGTGGCCGCCGCGCAGGAAGCCGCCGATAACGTCGCCGCGCTCACCGCGCAGCAGCGCGAAGCCCAGCTGGTCGCCGACGCCGCGGTCGCCACCGCCACCGCCGCGGGCGGCGCCCACACCGCACGCCGGCAACTGCTGGCCGAAATCGACACGCGCGCCGAGGCTGTGGCCGAAACGCAAGCGCAGGCCGAAGAAGCCGCCGCCGCCCAGGCCGCGGCGCATGCGGAGGCCGAAGCGTCCGACGCCGCGCTGCATCAGGCCACCGAGGCCCTGGCCGAGCTGCACCGCCGGGCCGACTCCGCGCGGTGCACGGTCGACCGGCTCGCCGACCGCGAAGAGGCCGACCGGCTGACCGCCAGGTTGGCCAGGATCGACGCCATCGAGCGGGATCGCGAGCGGATCGGCGCCGAGCTCACCACCATCGCGGTCACCGAGGCGGTGCTGCGCCGCATCGAGGACGCCGCGGCCGCCGTCGACCGCACCGGCGACCAGTTGGCGCTGACCTCGGCGGCCATCGAACTCACCGCGGCGGCGGACATTCAACTCATCGTCGGCGGCCGGCAGGTCTCGCTGCCGGCCGGGCAGAGCTGGACGACCACCGCCGCCGGACCCACCGAGGTGACGGTCCCCGGCGTCCTGACCGCCCGGGTCACCCCGGGCGCGAACACACTGGACGTGCACGCCAAACACGCTGCGGCACAGCAGGAGTTGGTCGCAGCGCTGGCGGCCGGCGAGGTGGCCGACCTCGACGCCGCACGATCCGCCGACCAACGTCGCCGCGAGCTGCAGAGCACCCGTGATCAACTCGGCGCCACCCTGGCCGGCCTGTGCGGTGAAGAGCGGATCGAGGAGCTGCGATCGCGGCTCACCCAGCTGCGCGCCGCACACCCCGCCGAGACAAGTGCCGCGCCCGTGGACATCGGGGCCGCACGCGCCGAACTCACCGCGGTGCTTCAGGCCCGCGAGGACGCGTCGACCGAGTACGAGGCTCGCCGTCAGGCCGCTGCCACAGCGGCTACTGCGCTCGCCGAGTTATCCACGCGCGCAACGGTTCTGCAGAACACCTTGGCGACGCAGCGCGCCGAGCTGAACGCCGCCGCCGGCCGGTTGACGGCCGAGCGGGCATCCGCCGGCGATGCGGAACTCGCGGCCTCGGCGGACACGGCGCGCAGCGCGGCGCAGGCCGCCCAGCAACGCGTCACCGAAGTCGCCGAAGCGCTGGCCGCGGCCGCGCCCGATGCGGTCGCCAGCGAATTGGCCGACGCGACAAAGGAAGCCGACTCGCTGCGCGAGCGCTACGAAGGAGCCGCGCGCGCATTGCGCGAGATCACCATAGAACTCTCGGTGTTCGGCAGTGAGGGACGCCAGGGTAAGCTCGACGCCGCACAGACGGAGCGTGAGCACGCCGCCAGCGAGCACACCCAGGTGGGCGGCCGCGCGCGGGCGGCGCAACTGCTGCGCTCGGTGATGACGCGCCACCGCGACACCACCCGCCGTCGATATGTCGAGCCCTATCGTGCGGAACTGCAGCGACTCGGGCGTCCGGTGTTCGGCCCCAGCTTCGAGGTCGACATCGACAGCGACCTGTGCATCCGCAGCCGCACACTGAACGGCATCACGGTGCCGTACGAATCCCTGTCCGGCGGGGCCAAGGAGCAGCTCGGCATCTTGGCCCGGCTGGCCGGCGCGGCCCTGGTCGCCAAGGAGGACGCCGTCCCGGTGGTGGTCGACGACGCGCTCGGTTTCACCGACCCGGATCGCTTGACCAAGATGGGCGAGCTGTTCGACACCGTGGGAACCCACGGGCAGGTGATCGTGCTGACCTGCAGCCCTGACCGCTACGACGGTGTCAAGGGCGCGCACCGCATCGATCTCAGCGCTTAGCCCACGCGGCCGGCCGAGGCCGAAACTGCTGGTCAGAACTGTTCGATGCCATGTCGGCGCCTCGCCTGCAGAATGGGAACATGGTGGGGCCACGCGAATGACGATGAACGCGAAGCGCAGCCGGGTGCAGCAGAAGCTGGCGGAACTGCCCGGCGTGCGACCCGTGCGCCGGCCGATCTCACCGCACAGCGCCGAAGAGTTCGATCTGTACTACGTGCGCGCCGGCCGCAAGTCTTCCAGTCCGGTGGTCATCATCCCCGGGGGTCCGGGCGTGGCGTCGGTGCAGATGTACAAGGGACTGCGGCGGCGCGCAGCGGCGGCCGGCCTCGACGTCATCATGGTCGAACACCGCGGGGTGGGGATGTCGCGGCACGACGACTCGGGCGCCGATCTGCCCCCGCAATCTATGACCGTGAACCAGGTGGTCGATGACGTGGCCGCGGTGCTCGACGACGCGCAAGCGCAGTCGGCGGTCATTTATGGCGCCTCGTACGGCACCTATATCGCCGCCGGAGTCGGGGTGCGGCATCCGCAGCGGGTGCGGGGCATGGTGCTCGATTCGCCGTTGCTGTCCCGGCACGACATCGTGATCGTGCGCCGCGCGATTCGCCGGCTGCTGCTAAAGGGGGACAGCCCCGAAACCGCTTCAGTGGCACCCAAAATGCGCAAGCTGGTCGACGCCGGGATCATGGATGCGGCGGCAACGCAGGTCGTGGCGACGATTTACGGTTATGGCGGGGCCGACCTGCTCGAACGACAACTCGACCTGCTACTCGATGGCCGAAAGTTACTGTGGTGGGCGCTGTCCCGGTTCACCACCCTGGGCAACCTGCCGTTTCGCTACGAGGAAGACCTGGTAAGCCGCATCGCGTTCCGCGAACTGGACTATGCGGCCGAACCCGACGGGCTGCCGCTCGACCCCGCCGTGGCGGAAAGCAAAACGCGCACGCAGCGAGTCACTTTCGAGGACGAACCCTATGACCTGCCGACCGAAATGCCGAATTTCGACTGGCCCACCGCGGTGGTTTCGGGTAGGCGGGATCTCATCACCCCACCGGCGGTCGCCCAACGCGTGGCGTCGCTGCTACCCAATGCGGTGCTGTTGAGCCTGCCGAGCATGGCGCACAGCGCGCTGGACTTTCGCGAGCCCGTCGCGCTCGCCACTGCCGACGCGGTTCGGCGTGGCGACCTGAAAGGGCTTGCCGCGCGGGCGTCGGCGCTGGACGCGCTGCCCCCGCGCCCCGAGGTGCGACTGCTGTGGAAGGCGCTCGGAGCGGCGGCCGTCGTCGAGGGCGCGCTGCCGATCCCGAATCGGCTGCGCCGGCGGCTCAATTCCGCGTGAACCCGATGGCGGTGTAGTCGAGGTCGGCAAGACCGGCCGCACCGAAATTGGCCAGCGTGCCGCGCACCGCGACATCCCCGGGCGACTGCGTCAGCGGAAGGCTGAATCCCTCGGCCCAGATGAGCTTGTCGAGATCGTTGGCCAGCGCCCGCGCCTTGGCCGGGTCGAGTTCTTCCAGGGTGCTTTCGATGGCGGCGTCGATCTGTTCGCTGCCGATCTTGCCGAAATTGCTTTCCCCGTCCGACTTGTAGATCTGGGTCAGCGCCGAGAGCGGGAAGGCGTCGCCGAGCCAACCGAACTGGGCCATATCAAACGCCCCGACGTTGATGTAGTTGGTGAAAAAGCCGCTGCCGGAACGGGAGACGAGTTCCAGCTTGACCCCGATCTGGGCCAGGCTGTGCTGGGCGATCTGGGCGAACTGCCGGCTGCCCTGGGCGTCGTAGAACAAATCGCGGATGACCAGCTGCCGGCCGTCCTTCTCGCGGAACTGGCCGGTCCGCTTCCAGCCCAACGCGTCGAGCTCCCGGCTGGCCGCGGCCGGGTCGTAGGGAACGACCGAGCTGTTGTCCTGATAGCCCTGCTGCCCCGCGACATAGATGTGGTTGCCCAGCGCCACCGGGTTACTGGTCAGGCCGTACTGGACGACTTTGGCGATGGTCTGCCGATCGATGCCCTTGGCGACCGCGACGCGCAGCGCCCGGTCGGACAGGATCGAGCCCGGGGCGCCGTTGAACGTGAAGTGAGACCACGCCGGCGCGGGCGCGCGCCGGATCGAGATCCCCTTGGTGCGCTGGGCGATGGTCAGCTGATCGACGGTGCCGACCCCGGTGGCGTCGATCGTGTTGTTCTGCAGCGCCGGTAGCCGCGCGGCATCGTCGAGCACCAGATAGGTGATGGTGTCCAGCCGGGGTCGCGCGCCCCACCATTTCGGGTTGCGGCTCAACACGATCCGCTGGGTGGTCCGATCCAACGACGAGACGACGAACGGTCCGGCCGACGGTCCGGGACCGTCCAGCTGGCCCTTGTTGAATGCCTCCGGGGTGGCCGTCATGTTCTTGGGCAGCAGCATTCCGTTGCCGGCGAACATGCCGCGCCATTCGGCGTAGGGCTTGGCGAAGGTCATGATGGCCTGCCGGTCGTCGACGCCCCGGGTCACCGAGGCGACGCGGTCCGCACCGCTTGGTCCGGCGATCTCGAAGGTCTTGTCGACACCGCTCAGGGCGTGGATCTGGCTGGCGATGTCCGCCCAGGTGATCGGCGTGCCGTCCGACCACACCGCCTTGGGGTTGATCGTGTACGTAACCACCTGTGGCGCAGTGCCGGTGAGCTCGATGCTGGTGAAGTAGTCGGTGTCGACCGTCGTGGAGCCGTCGGGGCCGATGATGAATGCCCGCGGCAGGGTGGCCTTCATCATCGCCGAGACGTCGGCCGAATTGCCGTCGATGTGCAAGATGTTGAAGTTCGGTGGAAAGTCGGTGAGCGCCAGTCGCAGGTCGCCGCCGTCTTGCAGAGTGGCCGGATCGTGCGGGTTGAGGTCGCTCGTGGAGCCGATCTGCGCGTTCTGGCCCGTTTCGGGAATCAGGCTGACGGCCGGCGAGCAACCCGAGATTGCCAGCATCATCGCGAAACACGCTGACGCGCAGCGGATCCCCCGACGCGCCAGGACCGCCCGGCTAGGCACGTCTGCCCGGATCCGGTTGCGGCACCGCGTTCAGCAGCCGCCGGGTGTATTCGTGTTGCGGATCGGCGAAGACCTGCCGGCTGTTACCCTGCTCCACGATGGCGCCGGCATACATCACCACGACGTCGTGAGCCAGGTGTTTGACGACCGAAAGATCATGGGAGACAAACAGATAAGATAGGCCGAACCGCTCTTGCAGGTCCAGCAACAAATTGATTATCCCGGCCTGGATGGATACGTCGAGCGCGGACACCGGTTCGTCGAGCGCCAGGATCTTCGGCTGCAGTGCCAGCGCGCGGGCGATGCCGATGCGCTGCTTCTGGCCGCCGGAGAATTCGGCGGGGTAACGGACCGCGTCGGCGCGGCGCAGACCCACGATTTCCAGCAGCTCGGCGACGCGCACGTTGGTGCGACCTTTGTCGAACCCATTGGCCCGCAGGGGTTCCGCCAGCAACTCGGACACCGGTAGCCGCGGATCCAGCGACGCGATCGGGTCTTGGAACACGACCTGGATGTCGCGCCGCAGCGCTCGCCTGCGCGCCGTGCTCAACGTGGTGACATCGGTGCCCAGCACTTCGATCGAACCCGACTGGGGGCCGGTGAGTTCCAGGATCTCGTGCAGAGTGGTCGACTTGCCCGAACCCGACTCACCGACGATGCCCAGGGTGCGGCCCTGCCGCAGCTCGAAACTGACGCCGTCGACCGCGCGGACCTCGCCGGCGCTGCGGCGCAACACGCCCTTGGTCAGCCGGTAGGTCTTGGTCAGGTCGCGCACCGCGACGACCACCGAGCCGTCGGCCGATTCCGCTTGGTGGGCTTCGGTGCTCACGCCGTAGATGTCCGCGGCGCTTCGGCCGTCGACTTGCTCGGTGCGGATGCAGGCCGCCCGGTGATCGGTGCCGACGGCAAGCAATTCCGGCTCCTCGAGCCGGCATTCGTCGATGGCCAGCGGGCAGCGCGGCGCGAACGGGCAGCCGGGATCCAGGCCGGCCAGCGACGGCGGCGCGCCGGGGATCGGCACCAGTCGGGTGCCCTGAGCGGCGTCCAGTCGCGGCACCGAACCCAGCAGCCCGACGGTGTAGGGCATCCGCCGGTCCCGGTAAAGGTCACGCACGGAAGCGGATTCGACGACCCGCCCGGCGTACATCACCATCGCCCGGTCGGCGAACTCGGCGACCACACCGAGGTCGTGGGTGATGATCAGCACCCCGGCGCCGGTGATGTCGCGGGCCGTCTTGAGCACCTCGAGGATCTGCGCCTGCACCGTGACATCCAGCGCGGTGGTCGGCTCGTCGCAGATCAACAGGTCGGGGTCGTTGGCGATCGCGATCGCGATCACCACCCGTTGCCGCTCACCGCCGGACAGCTCATGGGGAAACGCTCGGGCGCGCCGTTCCGGCTGGGCGATTCCCACTAGTTCGAGCAGTTCCACCGCGCGCCGGCGGGCGGCCTTCTTGCACGCCCGCGGCTGATGGATCTCGATCGCCTCGGCGATCTGATCGCCGACGGTGTAGACCGGCGTCAGCGCCGACATCGGGTCCTGGAACACCATGCCGACCGTCTTGCCGCGAAACCGCGACATGGCGTCGTCGCCGAGGCCAAGCAGCTCGGTGCCGTGCAACCGGACCGAGCCGCGCACCCGCGCGTACTCGGGCAACAGTCCGATGGCCGCCATCGCCGAAACGGACTTCCCCGAACCGGATTCGCCGACCATCGCGACGACCTCTCCCGGTTCGATGCGATAGCTGATGCCGCGCACCGCGGTCACCGGCGCGCCGCCGGCTCCGAAGGTGACCGCCAGGTCGGTCACCTCGAGCAGCGCGCTCATCCGCCCCCACCCCGCAGCCCCGCGCTGCCGGGGTCGAGCGCGTCGCGCAGTCCGTCGCCGGTGAGGTTGGCGCACACCAGGATCAGCACCAGCACGCCCGCCGGAAACAGAAACACCCACGGAAAGGTGGTCGCCGATTGGGTTCCGTTGGCGATCAACGTTCCCAGCGACACGTCCGGCGGCTGGATACCGAAACCGAGGAAGCTCAGGCCGGTTTCGGCCAGGATGGCCGAGGCGACGTTGAGCGCGGCGTCGATGATCAGGATGGAAGCCACGTTCGGCACCACGTGGCCGAGGATGATGCGACTACTCGATACCCCCATATACCGTGCGGCCCGGATGAATTCGCGTTCACGCAAACTCATGGTCATGCCGCGCACCATGCGTGAGCTGACCATCCACCCGAACCCGGCCAGCAGCAGCACCAGCATCAACACGTTGGCCGAGTTCTTGATTCGCGGCGTCACGATGGCGATGAGGATGAAGCTGGGCACCACCAACAGCAGGTCGACCACCCACATCAAGGCGCGGTCGCGCCAGCCACCGAAATAGCCGGAGATCGCCCCGACGGTGGCGGCGATGCCAGTGGAGATCACCGCGACGCAGACGCCGATCAGCATCGATTTCTGCATGCCGCGCAGGATCTGCGCCAACAGGTCCTGACCCAGCGCGTTGGTGCCCAGCCAGTGCCGCGCGTTCGGCGGCGCCAACAGCGCGGTGAAATCAAGGTCCTCATAGGAGTACGGCAGCACCGCGGGCAGCGCGTAGCAGCCGACGAACAACAGGACCAGCAACGCCAGCGACGCCACCGCGAACCGGTTGCGACCGAACCGCCGTAGCACCAGGGTGCGCCGTGAGGTGAAATCCGCGACTTCGTGGCCCGAAAACCCATGGGCGCCATCGGCATTCGTCTCAGAGGTCATGACACCCGCACCCGCGGATCAAGGGCCGCGTAGAACACGTCCGAGAGCAGCCCGGCCAGCAACACCACCGCCCCGGAGAACAGGGTGATCGCCGCGATGATGTTGGTGTCCTGCGTCGCGATGCCGGCCACCAGCCATTCGCCCATGCCGTGCCAGCCGAAAATCTTCTCCACGAACACCGCTCCGGTGACCAGGCCCGCCACCCCGTAGGCGAACAGGGTGGCCAGCGGGATCAGGGCGGTCCGCAGCCCATGCTTGACCAGCGCGCGCCGGCGGGTCAGCCCTTTGGCGCGCGCGGTGCGAATGAAGTCCTGGCCGAGGACGTCGAGCATCGCGTTGCGTTGGTATCGGCTGTAGCCGGCCGCGGCGGCCAGCGCCAGGGTCAGCGACGGCAGGACCAAGTGGCGCAACCGGTCGAGCAGCTGCGCACCGGCCCCGCCGGTGACCCCCGGTGAGGTCTCCCCGGTGTAGTCGAAGACGTGAACGCCCAGCGCCCAGTTCACCCGCAGCGCACCGAGGATCAGCAGGCTGGCGATCACGAACGTCGGCGTGCTGAGCACCAGCAGCGCCACCAGGGTGACGACGCGGTCGCTGAGTCGATACTGCCGGATCGCGCCCCACGCCCCGGCCGCGATGCCCAGCGCGGTGCCCGCCAGTGAACCGATGACGAGCAGGCGCAGGGTGACTCCGACGCGACGCCAAAGCGTGGTCCCGACTGGCTGCCCGGTGACCGTTTTGCCGAAGTCGCCGCGCACGGCGTGCGAGGCCCAGTGCGCGTAGCGGATCGGTATCGCCTCGTCCAAGCCGAGTGTGTGGGCCTTGGCGTCAATCACGGCCTGCGGCGGCCGCGGGCTGCGCTGCAGCAGGCTGTCGAGTGGCCTGAAGGCCACCGACGTCAGGCAAAACGTGAGAAACGATGCCAGCGCCAGCAGCACAACGTAGTTGAGCAACCGGCGTGCCAGAAATCGAGTCATGCCCGTCCGCACACCCCACGTTGCATTGGGACAGGCTATCGAGCCGGCAGCACGGCGTCGCGCGTTGCGGCGTCGGGTGCGCTCGGTCCGCTTTCGATCCGGTTGATTCTCACCGGTGAATCGCGTGTGATCGGTTGTTAGGATCCACCGCGGCACCGAGGCCGTGCAGCAAACGCGCACGTTTCGGGCCGCGACACTCCCAAGGAGGCTTGCGTGACGGTTACCGATGATTACCTGGCCAACAACGCCGAATATGCGAGCACCTTCGAAGGGCCACTGCCGATGCCGCCGGGCAAACATGTCGCGGTCGTCGCGTGCATGGACGCCCGGCTCGATGTCTATCGCATCCTCGGCCTCAACGAGGGGGAGGCCCACGTCATCCGCAACGCCGGCGGGGTCGTCACCGACGACGTCATCCGCTCGCTGGCCATCAGCCAGCGGTTGCTGGGAACGCGGGAGATCATCCTGATCCACCACACCGACTGCGGCATGCTCACCTTCACCGATGACGACTTCAAGCGCAGCATCCAGGAGGAGACGGGCATCAAGCCCGGGTGGGCGGCCGAGGCGTTCGCCGACCTCGCCGAGGACGTCCGGCAGTCGCTGCGCCGCCTGGAGGCCAGCCCGTTCGTCACCAAGCACGTCTCCGCGCGCGGATTCGTGTTCGACGTGGCCACCGGCAAGCTCGACGAGGTGACGCTCTAGCCGGTCAGCCGACCTTGTAGGTCGCCAGCGCCTTGGCGACCAGCGTCCCCTGCGGGTCGATGATCTCGGCCTCGCAGTTGACCAGCGAGCGGCCGCGCCGCAGCACTCGGCCGACGCCGATGACGTCGGTGGCCCGGGCCGGGGCCATGAAGTCCAGCGCCATGGAGACCGTCACGCCCCGCAATTCGGGCGGCGCCTGCGTTCCGCACCACGCCGCCGCCATGACGGTGAGATCGGCGAGCGTGGCGATGGCGCCGCCGTGGACCATGTCACCGATGGTCACGTTGGACGGGTCCCAGGGCAGCCGCAGCCGCACCTCGTCGTCCTCGAGGCGGTCGGCAACGATGCCGAGCTTGACCACGAAGGGGGACTGGGGGAGGAACTGCGCGATGACGTCGCGACCGCTCGGTGTGGCTGGTCCGGCGGGTTGAGGGGTGGCAGTCATCCGTCCATGCTTTCGCACCCGTCACCGGCGGCAAAAGTACCGCCACGCCTCTTGACGCGATGTGTCCGGTGGCCGCCGCGCGCGCCACCAGGCGTCGGCTCGTCGGCCCGCGGTTGACAGCGCCAACGGGAACTGGTCTTATATTTTGTTAAAGTGCCAAAGTTGGTCAGTTCTGCCAGGTTTAATGAAGGAAGCTATGACCGGTGATCTGAAGGTGGCCCCCGCCGCCGGGCAATACGAGTTGAGCCATCTGCGCTCGCTGGAGGCAGAGGCGATCCACATCATCCGGGAGGTGGCCGCTGAGTTCGAGCGGCCGGTGCTGCTGTTCTCGGGCGGCAAGGATTCCATCGTCATGCTGCACCTGGCGCTGCGGGCGTTCCGCCCCGGGCGGTTGCCCTTCCCGGTGATGCACGTCGACACGGGGCACAACTTCGACGAGGTGATCGCCACCCGCGACGAGTTGGTCGCCGAGCACGGTGTTCGCCTGGTGATCGCCTCGGTCCAGGAGGACATCGACGCCGGGCGGGTCGTCGAGCCACGCCAGGGGCGGAACTCGATCCAGACCGTGACCCTGCTGCGCGCCATCCGGGAGAACAAGTTCGACGCCGCCTTCGGCGGAGCGCGCCGCGACGAGGAGAAGGCCCGCGCCAAGGAACGCGTCTTCAGCTTCCGCGACGAGTTCGGCCAATGGGATCCCAAGGCGCAGCGGCCCGAGCTGTGGAACCTCTACAACGGCCGCCACCACAAGGGCGAGCACATCCGGGTGTTCCCGTTGTCCAACTGGACCGAGTTCGACATCTGGTCCTACATCGGCGCCGAGAACATCGCGCTGCCGTCGATCTATTACGCGCACCGGCGCAAGGTATTTCGTCGCGACGGCATGCTGCTGGCGGTGGACCGCAACATGCAACCGGGTGACGACGAGCCGGTGTTCGAGACGACGGTGCGTTTCCGCACCGTCGGCGACGTCACGTGCACCGGATGCGTGGAATCGCAGGCCGCCACGGTGGACGAGGTCATCGCCGAGACCGCGGTGTCCCGGCTGACCGAGCGCGGGGCCACCCGGGCTGACGACCGCATCTCGGAGGCGGGCATGGAAGACCGCAAACGGCAGGGATACTTCTGATGACAACGCTTTTGCGGCTCGCGACCGCGGGTTCGGTCGACGACGGCAAGTCCACCCTGATCGGCCGCCTGCTGTATGACTCCAAGGCCGTGATGGAAGACCAGTGGGCCGCGGTGGAACAGACGTCCAAGGACCGCGGACACGACTACACCGACCTGGCGCTGGTGACCGACGGCCTGCGGGCCGAGCGCGAACAGGGCATCACGATCGACGTCGCTTACCGCTACTTCGCCACTCCCAAGCGCAAATTCATCATCGCCGACACCCCCGGCCACATCCAGTACACCCGCAACATGGTGACCGGGGCGTCGACCGCGCAGCTGGTGATCGTGCTCGTCGACGCGCGACATGGCCTGCTGGAGCAGTCGCGCCGGCACGCCTTCCTGGCATCCCTGCTGGGCATCCAGCACATCGTGCTCGCGGTCAACAAGATGGACCTGATCGGCTGGGACAGAGAGAAATTCGAGGCCATCCGGGACGAATTCCACGCCTTCGCCGCGCGTCTGGACGTGCACGACGTGGCCACCATTCCGCTTTCGGCGCTGCACGGCGACAACGTGGTGACCAAGTCCGACCAGACACCGTGGTACGAGGGCCCGGCGTTGCTGTCGCACCTCGAGGAGGTGTACATCGCCGGTGACCGCAACATGGTCGACGTGCGGTTCCCGGTCCAGTACGTCATCCGCCCGCATACCCGCGAACACCAGGACCACCGCAGCTACGCCGGCACGGTCGCCAGCGGGGTTATGCGGCCGGGTGATGAAGTGGTGGTGCTGCCGGTCGGCAAGCGCACCCGGATCACCGCGATCGACGGGCCGAATGGTCCGGTGGAAGAAGCGTTTCCGCCGATGGCCGTATCGCTGACCCTGGCCGACGAGATCGACATCTCGCGCGGTGATTTGATCGCCCGCACCCACAATCAGCCCAGGGTGGCGCAGGAGTTCGACGCGACGGTGTGCTGGATGGCCGACAATGCGGCGCTCGAGCCCGGCCGCGACTACGTCATCAAGCACACCACCCGGACCACGCACGCGAAGGTGACCGCGCTCGACTACCGGCTCGACGTCAACACCCTGCATCGCGACAAGAGCGCAACGGCGTTGCAGCTCAACGAACTCGGTCGCATTTCGCTGCGCACCCAGGTGCCGCTGCTGCTCGACGAGTACACCCGCAACCCCAGCACCGGCTCGTTCATCCTCATCGACCCGCACACCAACGGCACGGTGGCCGCCGGCATGGTGCTGCGCGACGCTTCGGCGCAGGCGGCGAGCCCGAACACCGTGCGGCACAAGCCATCCGCCATCGCCGAGGCGCGGCCGCGGGGCAAGACGGTGTGGTTCACCGGTTTGTCCGGATCCGGCAAGTCGTCGGTGGCCATGCTGGTGGAGCAGAAGCTGCTCGAAAAGGGTTCTCTGGCTTACGTTCTCGACGGTGACAACCTGAGACACGGTTTGAACGCCGACCTGGGCTTTTCCATGGCGGACCGGGCCGAAAACCTGCGCCGGCTGGCACACGTGGCGGCGCTGCTCGCCGACGCCGGCAATGTCGTGCTGGTGCCGGCGATCAGTCCGCTGACCGAGCAACGCGAACTGGCGCGCCAAGTGCACGTCGACGCCGGCTTCGACTTCTTCGAGGTGTTCTGTGACACCCCGATCGAGGAATGCGAAAAGCGTGATCCCAAGGGCCTGTACGCCAAAGCCCGGGCGGGGGAGATCACCCAGTTCACCGGCATCGACAGCCCGTATCAGGCGCCAGTGAATGCCGACCTGCGCCTGACCCCGGACGGTACCGTCGAGGAGCAGGCGCAGCGGGTCATCGACCTGCTCGAATCGAGCGGGTAGCACGCCAGGTCAGCCAGGCTGCACCGATATTGTGCCGCCGGGTGGCACAATCCTGTGAGTGCGCATGTCGGCGAAGGCGGAGTATGCCGTGCGGGCGATGATTCAGCTCGCCACGGTGCCCGACGGAACGCTGGTGAAGACCGACGACCTGGCCCAGGCCCAGGGCATCCCGCCGCAGTTCCTCGTCGACATCCTGACCAACCTGCGCACCGACCGGCTGGTGCGCAGCCACCGCGGTCGTGAAGGCGGCTACGAATTGGCCCGTCCCGGCAAAGACATCAGCATCGCCGACGTGCTGCGCTGCATCGACGGACCGTTGGCCAGCGTCCGTGACATCGGGCTGGGCGATCTACCGTATTCGGGTCCGACGGCGGCGCTCACCGACGTGTGGCGCGCGCTGCGGGCCAGCATGCGTTCGGTGCTCGAAGAAACGACGTTGGCCGACGTCGCCGCCGGTGCCCTGCCCAAGCATGTCGCGCAACTGGCCGACGACTATCGCCGGCAGGAAAGCCAGCGGCACGGTACGGCGCGCACCGGCGACTGAGCGAAGTTTCCGCTCAGCCCGCCGATCCGTACGGGCTGGTGAGGATCTCCATGGCATGGCCGGACGGGTCCAGGAAATAGACCCCGCGCCCACCGTGGTTGTGGTTGATCTCGCCGGGACGGTTGGCGCCCGGATCGGCCCAGTGCTGCAGCCCGCGTGAGGAAATCCTGGCGTAGATGGCGTCGAACTCCTGCTCGGACACCAGGAACGCGTAGTGCTGGCGCGGGATGTCCGCGCCTTCCGGGGCGTCGGCGTAGTCGAGACTTACACCGTGCTCGAGTTCGACGACCATGAAGTGGCCGAAGGGCTTTGGGCTGGGCAGGCCGAACAGCTCGGTGAGGAACTCGGCTGATTCTCGTTTATCGCGTGACGCGACGATGGTGTGGTTGAAACTGATGGTCATAGTTCTTTCCAGTCAACCACCGTCCGCCGGGCGCGACAACGCCGCGCTATTTCGGCGCGGTTAGCTCGAGGGCGATGTTGTCGGGGTCACGGAACTCCAGGATGTAGGACGGTCCGATGTCTTTGACCGGCTCATGACCGACGCCGAGTTCGTCGAGATGTGCTGCCGCCGAATCCAATTCGTCTTTGCTGGCGAGCCGGAAGGCAATGTGGTCGAGGCCGACGCGATCCTCGTCGAAGCGGTCCGCGGCCACCGGGCGCAGACCGAGTAGCGTGCCGCCGAGGTCGTAGATCACGCCGCCGTACAGGAAGCTCAACTGGTTGCGGGTGGGTTCATCGGCGTTGTCGGGGACCTCGATCAAAACCGGCCAGCCGAACACGCTCTCGTAGAACTGCCGCGACCGCTCGATATCGGTCACGGTCAGCCGGACATGCGCGATGGAACTACTGGTGAACGCCACTCGGTCCATGGTTCCACTGATGGGCTGCATTAGAAACATGCCAAAATCGCCGTCGTGCAGATTGCGATGACCATGCCGGTGATGGAGCCGGATCTGGATGCGACCGTGCTCGAGACCTGGGCGCGCGCCATTGACGAGGGGCCGTTCTCGTCGCTGTGCTGGGGTGAGCGCATCGCGTTCGACAACCCGGACAACCTGACGTTGCTGGGTGCGCTGGCCGCCTGGACCAAGCGGGTGCGGCTGCTGACCACGGTCATCGTGCCGCAGCTACACGATCCGGTGATGCTCGCCAAGGGGCTAGCGACCGGCGACCTGCTCAGCGGCGGCCGGCTCACCGTGGGCATCGGCGTGGGCGGTCGGCACGAGGACTACCACGCCGTGGGCGCCGATCCGGCGACGCAGACGATGCGCGGCATGGCCGAACGCGTGGCGGTGATGAAGCGGGTCTGGGCGGGGGAGAAGACCTCCGATTCGGTGCTGCCGGTCGGCCCGGCGCCGGTGCAGCCCGGCGGTCCGCCGCTGTTCGTCGGGAGTATCGGACCGAAAACCATCCGCAGCGCGGCCGCGTGGGCCGACGGGCTGGCCGGCACCACCCTGGACCTCGACGTGGCCAAGCAGAACGAGCTGTTCGACGTGACCCGGGCGGCCTGGGCGCAGGCCGGCAAGCCCAAACCCCACCTGATCACTTCGTTCTGGTTCGCCTTCGGCTCGCCCGAGGGGTCCCGCGACCAGATCCACCGTCACCTGCGCCGCTACATGAACTGGATACCGGCCGACTACGTCGACGCGATGGCACCGATGACCGGCTGGGCCGGCAGCGAGGACGAGCTGCTCGACGTGTTGCGCAGGTTCGCCGAGATCGGCACCGATGAGGTCCAGCTGATCCCGACCAGCTCGGATGTCGATCAGCTTCGTCGCGCCGCGGACGTGGCAGCACGGCTCTAGCGTTACGGCAACGCTGCAGGTCAAATCGGGTGAATTGCCGCGCCGACGCGGTGGCGATTTCATTAGCGGCATGACGCAGCAGGAGCTGCCCGCCCCGCTAGCCGTACTGACCGGGCTCATGACCGAGTGCGCGAGCAACGGCGACTACGCCGGGGCCGCGCGGCAGGCGAACGAGCTGGTCACCCTGTGTCGGGCGACGCTGGGCGAGCGGCACCCCACCGTGCTGGAACTCAAGGTGTCGCTGGCCACCGTGCAACTGCGCGCCGGCGACGACGCCGTCGCCTACGAAGAGTTCGCCCGATTGATCCCCGACCTGGTCGAGGTGCTTGGGCGCGATCACCTCAGTACCCTGACCGCTCGCCACCTCCTGGCGGGTCGGCAACAACCGTCGCTGTCAGCGCTCGCCGAGTGGTCGCAGCTTTTCGCCGACGAACAGCGCGTGTTGGGCGCCGAACACGAGAGCGTGCTGGTCGCCCGCGAGAAAATCGCCGAGAAGCGTTGGGAGATAGGCGATTTCGTCGGTGCGCTGGCCGAGGGTGAACACGTACTCGCCGCGCGGCGGCGCGTGCTGGGTGACGACCACGCCGACACCCTGGGCACGCGGTTGATGCTGGCGATCTGGCGGGGCCGCTCCGGTGACGTCCCCACGGCCGTCGCCGAGCTCGAACCGTTGATCGGCGAGCTGCGCGACAAGCTGGGCGACGACCACGTTCACCTGCTGATGGCCCGGCACATGTTCACGCTGTGGGCCCCGGACCTGGCCGGCGTAAAGGACGAGGTCGCGGCGTGGGAGGCGCTGGTCGACGAGGAGGCGCGGGTGCTGGGCGACGAGCATCCGGTGACCGTCGCCGCCCGCCATGAGCTGGCCGGATGGTGCGCCCGGCACGGCCGGCCACCGGACGAATCCGGTGGCCGATCCGCTTCGGCCCGCAGGTGCGCTGAGCGTTAGGTCGCCGCTTTGTCCACCGGACGCTCGTCGGCGGCAGGCTCCTGGGGCGGCTGCCCCTTGCGCAGCGTCTCCAGCAGCTCGCGATACGGCCCCACCAGATAGACGGTGTCGCCGCCGCGCAGCCAGGCGTCGCGACGAGGGTGCAGCTCGACAGGGGTGTCCCGGCGGGTGATCGCGATGACCCGGGTCTGGGTGGACATCTCGAACATGCGCAGCCCGTCGAGTTCGCTGCCGGCCGCCACGTGCATCGCGCCGACCATGAACGAACGCTGCCCGATCGAAAACGTGCCCAGCACCTGCAGGCCCATCGCGGCACCGATGAACCAGGGCGCCGCCAGGTCGACGGTCGAGCGAACGTTCTCAAAGCCGAACCGCTTGGCCACCGCATCGCCGAGGGCGCGGTCGTAGATGCGCAGCACGATGGGCACATCGGGCCGGTTGACCTCGGGCATCACCCGGGGACCCAGCATCTCGCGCAGCACGATTCCGGTCTCGATGTTGACCATGTCGTCCTGGGTCAGCACCGCGACGGCCCGGGCGCGGTCGACGCGGGCCGCCTCGAGTGTCTGGCGCAGCGTTGCGTCCCCGAAGATCACCGGTACGTCGAGTTCGTCTGCGGTGGAGAGGAATCGGTTGTTCTCGTCGCGTTCGATCACCGCGACGTCATATCCGGCGGCGGTCAGGTCGCCGACGACGCGGCTGCCGAACGAGCCCAGCCCGACGACGATGATGTGGTTGCGCAGATGGCGCGCGCGCCGAACCCCGGCCGATTGCAGGAAGCGGCGTGACAGCAGCAAGTCGGCCAGGAATGCGACGAGCAGCGCGGTGGTGGTTACGCCGGAAAACATCAAGGCGACGGCGAAGATTCGCAGCCACGCGGACTGGTGCAGGAAGGTGAATTCGCCGTAACCCACGGTGGTGATGGTCTCCGCGGTGAAGTACATCGCGTCCAGCCAGGACAGTCGCGGCCGCGTGTACGAGAAGTGCACGACGACCGTCGACGCGAGCAACAGACTGAGCGCGAGCAGCATTGCGGGGAAGAGCATGGGATTGACGTCGTCGCGCATCGCCCGCGCGGCGTCGGAAACCCGCCGCATCCATGACTGGCGTGAGCGGGTCGCGGCCGGCCGGGGAGTCTTGATGCCGCGCGCGGCCAGCTCGTCGGCGCTGCCGATCATGGCGGTCCAGTCGCCCTTGCGCACTTCGTGATCTCGTCCGGGACAGGGCACCACCTCGTCGGATCTCGCGGAGTTCGCGCCGTGGATCACGGCCACCGGTGCCAGGTCGCCGTAGATCTCACGAAGGGTCGCGTCGCGCGGCGCCTCGGCCCCCGACACCAGGAATTTGATGCCGGCCGCCTCGACCGGGTGGGTGCTGCTCGCCAGACAGGCTTCGACGACCGACGGCGCCGCGAGGTCGGCGACGTCCAGGATGGCCCCGGGACCGTTGTCGGCGGCCACCGCTCCGCGCAGCACGTCGTTGCCCAGTCGGGCGACCACGCGCACACGAGGATTCGCTTTCCTTGCCAGCAAGGCGATTTCGAGATTCTTCGCGTCGTCGTCCCCGGCGCAGACGATGGCGTGCGCGCGGGCGAGATCGGTGGCGACGAGCTCCTCGCTGTGCAGCTTGACGATGGTGGCACCGGCGCGGTTCAGTTCCTCGGCAATCGTTGTCGCGAGCGCGTTGTCACCGCTGACGATGATGTGGCGGCGCGTGCTCATGTATCCCCACCTCTGCGACATTTGTTGCTACGACTATCGGGCACTGCGTCGATGGATGCCAGCGTGACATGTCCGGACTCCTCTTGAGGGAGATAATGACGCGGATCATCGCTTGACGGCGAAGCTGTGGGACTGATTGGGAGGGTGCGGTGGAGGGTGGGCCGCTGGATTGGTGGTTGGACCGGATCAACTTGCTTATCGACATGACTGGCGATGTCGATCTGGGTGGCTCGGTCACGCTGGATTATTCCGAGGCATCGTTGTCGGTGCTGGAGACCGCGGCGCGCGATCGGTTGGCCGATCCGGCTGAGGCGCTCGAGGACGCAAATCAGTCGTTCACCGCGGGGGTGGTGGCGTATCTGGGTGAGGCCTTGATGCGTGTCGGTGGTGGGCGGTGGGACTGGGTCGCCGAGCCGCCCGCGGGTGTCGCGGTTGATGACCCCGGACTGCGGCGGCGGCTGTCTGAGCATCGTTGGCGGATCGACAGTGCGGGCGAACCCGATGCGACGGGCTTTCCGATCATCCGCCCCGACTCCGAATCGGGGCTGGAGGCGTTGTCGCCGACGCATCTGTTGCTGCAAGCGTTGGCCGATGAGAGTGCGGTGTTGGTGGCCGTGTACGGGCGCTGGCGGCAGGTCGTCCAGGACTATGCCGAGGCGCATCCTGGGTGGTCCCCGGTCAAAGAGCGCACTCTGGCGGATGGTCTGTTCAATGCTCCGCCGCCCTCGACGGTGCTCGATGACTGGCTGGCTCACCAGGAGCAGCATTTCGCCGATTGGGCGGCCCGCAACGGTGGCAACTGGGATTACAGTCCCGACAGCATTAACCGGTTGACCGAGCTCGTATCGCGGAAAGCGCCGACCGTGGCCGCGCTTCGAGATCCGGCTAATCGCGAGTTCGTCGACGGCGCCTGTTACTACCTGGGCGAGATATTGCGGCGCGGCTGCCCCTCGCGTTGGGTGTACCGCGAGTTTCGCGACGAGGGCGACCCGATTACCGCGAACTTTCAACTTCAACTGACCGACGATGCCGGTTTTACCGGTCCGTTCCATTTGCTGTCATTCATGCTCGAGCGTGGCGACCTCGGGCGTCCTCGCGCCTACTACGACGAATGGGTCGGTTGACTTCACTCCGCTGATCCAACAGATCGCGCGCGAAAACCGTTGCAAGGAGGCGCATCGTCGTCGCCGGGCAGTCTGCTGGAAAGCCGACGGGGCCGATTGGGAGGGTGCGGTGGAGGGTGGGCCGCTGGATTGGTGGTTGGACCGGATCAACTTGCTTATCGACATGACTGGCGATGTCGATCTGGGTGGCTCGGTCACGCTGGATTATTCCGAGGCATCGTTGTCGGTGCTGGAGACCGCGGCGCGCGATCGGTTGGCCGATCCGGCTGAGGCGCTCGAGGACGCAAATCAGTCGTTCACCGCGGGGGTGGTGGCGTATCTGGGTGAGGCCTTGATGCGTGTCGGTGGTGGGCGGTGGGACTGGGTCGCCGAGCCGCCCGCGGGTGTCGCGGTTGATGACCCCGGACTGCGGCGGCGGCTGTCTGAGCATCGTTGGCGGATCGACAGTGCGGGCGAACCCGATGCGACGGGCTTTCCGATCATCCGCCCCGACTCCGAATCGGGGCTGGAGGCGTTGTCGCCGACGCATCTGTTGCTGCAAGCGTTGGCCGATGAGAGTGCGGTGTTGGTGGCCGTGTACGGGCGCTGGCGGCAGGTCGTCCAGGACTATGCCGAAGCGCATCCTGGGTGGTCCCCGGTCAAAGAGCGCACTCTGGCGGATGGTCTGTTCAATGCTCCGCCGCCCTCGACGGTGCTCGATGACTGGCTGGCTCACCAGGAGCAGCATTTCGCCGATTGGGCGGCCCGCAACGGTGGCAACTGGGATTACAGTCCCGACAGCATCGGCCGACTCACTGCCCTCGTGCTGCAGGTGACGCCGACGGTCGAGGCTTTCCATGCTCCCGCCAATGCCGACTTCGTCGATGGCGCTTCCTATTACCTGGGCGAAATGCTGCGCCGTGGCCATCCGTCCCGATGGGTCTACCGCGACTTCGCCGACGAGGGCGATTCGATTACCGCCAACTTCAAGATTCAGCTCAACGACGACGCCGGCTTCACGGCGCCATACCATCTGCTCTCCGCCATGGTCAGGCATAAAGATCCCGGCGATACCCGCGCGTACTACGACGAATGGGTCGGCTGAATTCTCAAGCCCGTCAACCTCACTTAGGATCGCGACATCTTGTGCTTCGCCTTCGAGCGCGAAGTCCGACGGGGAGGGCCGCACATGGCTCGGGTTTGGCTGATTTGGCGTCGCGTCGTTGCGACCGCCCTGGTTCTGGTGTTGGCGTCGCTGCTGACGCCCACGCGCCAGGCCATTGCGGATCCCGCACCGAAACTGCCCGGATACTCCGCCGACCAGGATCCGCCGCCGGGCAAGACCCCGCTCACCTATACCTTTCCATCGGCCAATGGCCTCTCTGCGCTACCCGCACCGAGCCGCGCGGCTTTGATCGATATCAATACCAGGGGCAAGTACAAAGCCGGCACCGAACAACACCTCTACAAGAGCTGGCTGGTCTACCAGAACCAACGGGCCCCCGCCGTGGCGAATCCACTGAGCTGGGCGGACTATCGCGACGCTTACGTGCGCGCCTTCAACAATCGCAACACCGGCACCAGCTTCGAAACCGCGCTCGATCAAGAGCTGAAGTTGACGGAGAACGGATACATCCGCAACCGGAAGATCAAGGGCACCTCGATCAACCGCCGCCCTGACTTCCACAACGATCAAGAAATCGTCGAGATCAAGACCGGGGCCGTCGACAAGGCGCAGCTCGAAGACTTCCTACGCATCGCGCAGCAGACCGGCCGTCGCGTGGTGTACATCTTCCCGGACAAGCCGCCGCCGGCCACGCTGCAAGCGATGCTTGCCGCCGGCCAAGGCCTGGGCGCATCCGACCGGCTATTCGTCCGCTATTACCCGACGGTGGGTGTACCCGACCCGTCCGGGAAAGCCGTACTCGCCAGCGGCGGGCAGAACCCCGTGAACGGCGGTGCCGATCAAACCACGGGCGCTTCTCCGGACTCGCCGGCCCAGGCAATCGAACAAGCCTTCGTCTCCGGGCAGGTCAACGCCGACATGGACATTGAACAGGCGGCCCAGGACCCCGAGTCGGTGCCCGAGTCGGTGCCCGTCTCGGCGCCGGCCCCCGCGCCGGGCCAGCAAGCGCCCGGTTCGGCTCCGGCGCCCGCACCGGGCCAGCAGGCGCCCGCCCCGGGGCAGCAAGCTCCCGCCCCGGCACCGCAGGCGCCCGGCCCGGCACCCCAGGCCCCCGGTTCGGTTCCTGCGCCGCAAGCGCCCCGACCAGTTCCGGCTCCGCAAACGCCCAGGCAGGCGGCCGGTCCGATGCCGATCAATCCGGGAGCGGTTGTCGGTCCGATCGTCGACGCCGGAGTGCTGGCGGGCGTGACGGCCGCCAACACCGTCGCCGGCATCATCGGCGCCGCCACGGGCGGCGCTGCCACCGTTTTGGCCAACGTCACGGGTGGGCTGGTCAGCGGCATCGCCGGCGCGGTGACCGGGGGAATCGTCGGTGGCGTGGCCAGCGGGATCGGCGGCGGCGTCGCGAGCGGGCTTGGTGCCGTTACCAGCGGGATCGGTGGCGTGCTCGGCGGCGTCGACTTCTCCACGCTGCAGCTGCGCTACATCTCCGACACCGACCTGAACGGCAACGGTGTGCAGTACTCCTTCGCCGCCAATACGCAAACCGGCGCTGCACCGTCGTTCGGTGGAAATGCCAACGCCTACATGGCTTCCGATTCGTTCTTCGTCTGGCTGGCGCTGCCCACCTCGGCCTTCACGGTGAACCTCAACCCGAACGAACCCGACCGCATCATCGACGCCCAGTTCGGTCGCACCGACGCCGGGCGGATCCTGCTGGAAGCCGACTACACCATGAAGCAGGCCACGGCGAAGCTCGTCGACCCCGCCACGCCGGACGGCCGCCAATTCCTGGACGCGCTGAAAGGCTCCAAATGCTTTTCGCCGCAACGTAAGTGGATCATCCCGTTGCCGGCCAGCGTGTCCACCCAGGGAGACTCGATGTACATCCTGGACGCCCCGCTTGATGTGAAGCTCGAGATCGAGGGAATGGACTTGAAGCCGGGCATCGGCTGCCCCGCCCAGGACGCCGGAATCACCCGCCAAAACGACGATCTGTACCGGACCATGATCCTGCCGAAGATCGTCGACGAGGTGAATCACGCGCCCGAATACGCCGATCTGCGCCGCGTGTATGCGAGCCGGATCGCCGCGGAGTGGTACCGGCAACGCAGCGCCACCAAGGCCACCGCCTACTCGAAAATCGTTGACTCGGGCAACATCGACGCCTGGACGTCGAAGGAACCCTTCAGCCCACAGGAACTGTTCGACCGCTACCGCAAGTCCTTCTACGAAGGAGACGCGACCTACAGCTGGCAGACCGGTGACCGCACCACCTGGAAACTGACTATCGGCGGCGTCGACTTCACCAACATCCCGATGGTCAACATGACGCCGAAGGACTTCGCCAAAGATCACCCCAACCTACCCGCAACCGCAAGTGGTTCGCTGTTCGGCCCGCGGCTGCAGAGTTCGCCGCAACAGAGTTCCGCGCAGCAGGTCTGGCTGGGCGGCCTGACCAGTGCCCGACCCATGAGCCAGGTGTGGAAGGGCGATCCGGGCGTGCTCATTCCCATGCCGAAGTCGGTATTCGGCACGTCGCTGAGTCCGCTCATGTACGCCGCGATCGCGTTGCCGTTGGCCGCCTGGATCGGTGTCGGGGGCGCGCTGTGGTGGCGTCGTAGGCGACCGGCAGGCTTGCCGGGGAGGCGTTGACGATGTCAGACCATTCCCAGGATCCCTTCTCCGATCCCTTCGGCCCCCAACCGGTTTCGCCGTCGCCATCGTGGGGCCCGCCGGCTTCGCCCGGCCTGCCGCCGCCGCGAGCTACGCCGCGACCGCCCGCCGCGCCACCACCGCCCGCGCCGCCGCCACCGTCCATCCGGCCGTCGGCGTCGTCGGCCAAGTCGGCCGTGGGTCTGTCCCCGGCCGCCGTGTTTTTCGGGAGCTATGTGTTCGCCGGCATCGCCGCGCTGTTGTTGGCGGCGGCGATCGCCGTGCTGGTGGCGATTTCGGATTTCCGTGCACGCGGTAGTACGTCGGGGCCGGTGCTGGTCGCGACGGCCGCCGGGTTGATCGTCGTCGCCGCGTTGGTGGTGTCGCTGGGTGTGCTCGACGATCGCGGCCGCAGCCGGGCCAGGATCGTGACGTGGGTCTTCTGCGGTCTCGGATTGGCCGCTGGCGCAGCGGTTTTCGTCGTCGACCCCGGCGGGTCGGTGGCGTGGTTCGGTCAGTTGCTGCAGGTGGGCGCGGTCGCGACGATCATCATTTCGGTCGCCTCCGCGGTGTTGCTCGCGCTGCCGGAGTCCAACGCGTACTTCCGCCAGGGCGGGCCTGCGCCCGTTACCGCATCGACCTTTCCGCAATCCGCTGCCTTCCCGCCGCCCGTCCCGCATCGGCCTCCGCCGTTCGCGCAACCGCCGGCTGGCACCACACCGCCTCCGAGGACGCCCGCGAACGACGCTGACTACGACCCCTTCTCATGACGGCTAGCTGGCCGGGTCCCAGTTGGCCCAACCCCTTCGATCCGGGCGCGCCGCCCCCGCCGCCCGCCCAACCGTCCGCTCGCCCGCCGTCGGACGAGGTGAACACGCTGGCCACACTGTCGGTTGTGTTTGCGTTCCTGCTTGCCCCGGTGGGAATCGTGTTGGGCCACTTCGCCATCAAAGACATTCGCCGGCGGGGCGAGCGCGGCCGCAATCGGGCGCTGGTTGGACTGACGCTGTCGTACGCCTTCACCGTGATCGCCGTGGTTGCGCTGGCGCTGTGGGCGACGCTGGGCAACAGGCAGACGGGCCAGCCGACGGCGCACTCCGGCGCCACCACAGCCGCGGCAAAGCCGAGCGCCACCGCCGCCGCGCCGCCGGAACCGTCGGTGACCCCCGAAGGCCTACAGTCGCTGGTGCTCACCGGGGAAGACGTCGCCGGCCTGATCAAGGCGCCCGGCATGTACGTCAACAAGACCTGGACGCAAACGCACGAACTGCAGCCCGGCGACAGCTTCGATCCCCCGGAATGCACCGAAGCGGTGTTCAACGGCTTGACGGCGTCCTATCGCGACAGCGGTTACCGCGCCATCTACGGCGTCGACCTGGGGCAGCACACCAACGGTTTTCCGCACGGGGTTTCGGAGTTCGTCGCGACGTTCGACAATGCCGCGGCCGCAAAGGGTTTCGTCGCCGGCGCCATCAACCACATCAACGGTTGCGCCGGCAGGCAGTTGACCTACTCGCACGGCGGCATCTCCGGCATCTACAGCGTCGGGACGCCGGTGCAGACCGGCCCGGTGACGTCGGTGCGCAGCACCCTGGGGACCGTGCAGGACAACGGGCGGACCACCGACGTCGTCGGCCAGCACACCAGCGCGCTGCGGGCCCTGGCGGCCAAGGCCAACGTCGTGGTCGACGTCGACGTCATCGGACGTGATCTCGGCGACGACGCCACCACCCTCGTGCAGGGCATCCTGGGCCGTATCCCGAGTTGAGCAGGCTGCCAACAGGATTGGCGGGCTACAGGACCCGAACGTCTGCCGGTGACCAGAACGCGCGCATCGACGTGATCTTGGCGTCCCCGTCGAACGACATCGTCGAAATGGGCGAGATCCGGGTGCGGCTGTCACCGGCGTCGAGCGTCAGATGCCAGAAGAAGGCGGCCTCGCTGCCGCCGATCCGTATTTCGGCGAGTTCGGTGTCCTTCTTCGCGTCCTGAAACCCCGTGTAGAAGGCGCGGATGGCATCATGCCCGCGGCGGATGTCGGAGCCGATCGGGTCCTCGATGGTGGCGTCGTCGGCGTAGAGCGCCACGATGTCGTCGGCGGTGCCCGTGGCGACCAGTGCGAGGTAGCGATTGACGGTCTCGGTGATGGCTTCTGGCGACGGCATAACTTCGGACGCTACTCCTCGCCGTCGCCGCGGTATGAGTTGCGGTATTCCCGGCAATACTGGCGGGCGTGACTTTCATCGAATGCCTGGCGAGCCGGGAGATCTACCGGAACCCGTGGATGGTGCTGCGTGAGGACGACATCCGGCGCCCGGACGGCAGCGAGGGCATCTACAGCGTCGTCGACAAGCCGGCCTATGCGCTCGTGCTGCCTTACGACGGGCATCGCCTCCGGCTGGTCGAGCAGTTTCGCTATCCCCTCGGCGAGCGGCGTTGGGAATTCCCCCAAGGCACCGCTCCCGAATTGGCCGACGCCGAACCGGCCGATCTCGCCGAGCGCGAGCTGCGGGAGGAAACCGGCCTGCGCGCAACGTCGTTCGAGGCACTCGGCCAGCTCGACGTCGCACCGGGAATGACCAGTCAGCGGGGCTGGGTGTTTCTGGCCACCGGCATCGCCGAGGGAGAAGTCGAGCGCGAACATGAGGAGCAGGACATGCGCAGCGCGTGGTTCTCGCGCGACGAGGTCGAGCGGATGATCCGCGAAGGAGTCATCGCCGACGCGCAGTCGGTGGCCGCCTACGGGCTGTTCTTGTTGCGAGCGCGGTGAATCCGCGCGACAGCACCGCGATCGTGTCCGCGCCGAGATCGCGCCGCGTCATCGAATGCCCACCATTGACGCATGCGGCCGGCGTCTCGGGTAGGTGCGATGCTCACAGCCGTCACCACGTTGGTCGTCGGAGCATCCGGCATGTCTGCGAACGCGATGTCGCCCTCGTGGAACGGCAGATACTCGTTGGTGAGGTACGCGGCCAGTAAATCCGGCACCAGCGTCGCGGCGAAACAAGCCGAGCCGACCTTCAGCGCCGACTACGTCTTCACCACCGCGTGCTCGTCGGGCAGATGCGTGGCCACCGCTACCAACGGCCCCGCACCGAAGAACCCGACGTTGCCCCAGCCTTCGCACTACGCGTGGGACGGCGCCAAATGGGTCGAGCGCTTTGACTTCCAATGGGATTGCTATATGGGCGAGGGTGTTCCGAAGGTGTGGGCACCGGCGCGGTCGTGGGCCTTCTACGCACCGCAGGCCGACGGATCGCTGCGTGGCACGTGGCACACCGACATCAGCGGCGGGCCCTGCGGTGGGTCCGTCGAAATGCCGGTGGCGGCGTTCGCCGCCGGACCGGCATGACGGAGACGCCGTCGCGACGACGCCTCAGGGATTGATCAGGGGCAGTAGTTCGATTCCGCGGCGCTCACGATGGCCGTGGCGTCCCCGTAGTTGAAGGAACTGTTCAACCCGGAATGAACGTCGGTGGCCAGCTCGTCCGGGGTCTTGCCCGCGGCGCGATCCGAGCAGATGGCGTGGCCCAGCGAGATCAGCGTGCCTTCGCCGCCCGGCTGCCACACCACGCCGATCTTCTTCAGTTGACCCAGGTATCCGTCATCGTCGGCGGCGGCGACCCCGCTACCTACCGTTAACGCGGCAGCAACGACCGCCGGAATACACAACATGCGCAACCCGCAAACAGCCTTCACGCTCGGCTCCTTCTCCTCAGTGAGGGTGATAACGGCCTCATTATGCGGTGTGCGGTGCGGAGTTGCGCGACGAACAGCAAAAGCTGGCAAACCGGCACTGAGCAACTGTGTCCTGTGTCAGCAATCAAGGGTGACTTCCGTGGCAACGGGCCAACCCCGCTGCCGGGTAACGATTGAGCGGATCAGTCCGTCGGGCCCGAGGTCATGGAGGCGATGTAATAGGTTTCGTGCCCGGTCGGATAGCCGCCGCCGCCGGTCGCGATATGGACGTGGTCATAGTGGTCGGCGGTCTCCGATCCCAGGTCGGCCATCCAGTTGCCGCCGCCGACGCCCGGGTAGATCTTCTGGCGCCAGATCACGTGGTTGATGCCCCATCGTTTCGCGTTCGCCAGGGCGTAGCCGGCGATCTGGTTGCCGAGCTCGATGCCTTCGGGGGAGTGGTAGTTCGGGATCATCACGTCGATGGCCAGCCCGTTGGGATGCCACGGCAACGGGTCCTCGCGGTATCCGTAGATGGTCTTGATCTGGGGGAAGAGGACGGTGATGACGCGGGCGGCCCAGATGGTCTTGACCTGCAACCGTTCTTCGGATCCCACGCTGTGCGGCAGGGCGAGCTGGAATTGCTGGCCGGCGGACGGGGCGGGCGGTGCCAGAGCCGTCAGCGATTCGATCTCGGCCGGACTGGCGGGGCGCGGCCCCTTGGCGGGCGGCGCCGGGGCCGGCGCACTGGTGGTGGGGCTCGGCGCCGCCACGGGCGTCTCGACGCAGCAACGCGTCTTGGTTCCCTGCGCGTGGATCATCGCCGCGGAGACGACGAGCGACGCCGCGACCGCCAGCCAGCGCCCCCGACCCTTGGCGAACACCTTCACGCCCACGACCAGCAGCTTAATGTCGTCTGTGACTCATGGGGCGCGTTTTCACATTGCTTGTTCAGCGCGGGCGAGCGCACCAGAATGACACCATGCCCGGGCGATCATTCGATGACGCGAATGCTTTTCACCGAACGATGCGCCGCTTGGCGTCCACGACGGTGGGTGTGGCGCTTCTTCGCCCGACGGCGCACCACCTCGATCGCCTGGTCGCCAAGGCCACCGGTGGCCGGAGGAGCTTCGCCGAGGTCGCGACCGGCATCCCGGCGGTCATGCTCACCACCACGGGCGCCAAATCCGGTGAGTCGCGCACCGTCGCCGTGTACGGGATCCCGCACCCGGACGGCCTGGCCCTCATTGCGTCCAACTTCGGCGGTACCAGGCATCCGGCCTGGTATCACAATCTGAAGGCCCATCCGCAGGCGACGGTCGCGGTCGGCGGCGACACCTGGCAGGCCACCGCGCGCCTGGCCACGCCACGCGAGCGCGACGAGATCTGGGCCAAGGGCCTCGAGCTGTATCCGGGCTGGCGGAAGTACGAAGTGCGGTCCGGAAATCGGCAGATCGAGGCGTTCGTGCTGACGCGAAGCTGACTGACTCGCACCGTTTCAGCTGGTAGCAAGGGTGCCCCCGGCAGGTGAGAAGTTGGGCGACCTGTCGGAGCGTGCCCTGGCCGAACTGGGCTGCACCTACCAGGGCCGACATACCGGAACTTCGTTCGATTGAGCGAACTGATGCCGCTCGGGCGCGATGCCTGCGAAGATGCGTCTGGAAGACCAGAGCGGATCGAAAGGCTATGCGATGGCTAGGTCTGACGACGACACCTGGGATATATCTGCTAAGAGCGTCGGGTCGACGGCGTTGGGCGCTGCCGGGTCTCGCGCCAAAGAAACCGCCAGCGAACGGCCCCTAGTCCGCGATCCTTACGCACAACTGTTCGTGGAAGTGGCGGATGCTCAGGGCCTCATGTCTCCCCTCTATTCCGACGACGACGTGCTCGCGCGACTCGAAGACATCGATCCATTGCTCGTGCGGCAGTTGATGGCCCAATCGGCCTACGTCGCTTCACGCACGAAGTGGTTCGATGACTTTTTCGCAGCGGCACAAGCTGCGGGCCTTCACCAAGCGGTCATATTGGGTGCAGGGTTAGATACACGGGCATGGCGGCTGCCGTGGGCCAGTGATAGCGCCGTCTTCGAGATCGACCAACCAGAGGTCTTAAAGTTCAAGACGCAGGTGTTGCTTTCCCATAACGTTCAACCGACCTGTCGATATGTCCCGCTCGGGGTCGACTTACGTAAAGACTGGCCGAAAGCGTTGTGCGATAAGGGCTTCAACCCACAGCTGCCAACCGCGTGGACCGCCGAGGGTCTATTGGCTTATCTGCCTGCAGATGCTCAGGACCTGTTATTCGAACGCATCCAAACGTTGAGTAAACAGGGCAGTCGCATCGCCGTTGACGTAACCGGTGCGGAGTTCTTCGAACCGGAGAACCTCACCCGTTTGTCGGCGTGGTTCGGCGGTATGCGGGAATCGTTTCGTCAGGCTGGCACAGAGCTGCCCGACATGCCAGGCATGTGGTTCGACGAGGACCGCAGCGACGTTAGGGAATGGCTACAGGGGCGTGGCTGGCACGTTGACTCAATCAATGTGCACGACCTTATCGCGAGCTACGGTCGTCAAAGGCCCGAGGAGGAGAGGACCGGCATTCCGCTGTGTGACTTTATCTGCGGGGCCCTAGGCGGGGATAGGTAACGGATAGGTCGAATGGCAGCCTTACGCAAGTGCTAGCCAATTTTGCCGATCATGCATTTAGAGGGTTCGTGGCTGACGTCGACGTATGGTCAATTCTTCGGCGACACATATAACCGAATTCAGGAACCGCGTTTCTCTTGCGAACGAGCGGCCGTTGATTTCATCACACCCTCAGCTGAAATTACTCGATCTAGGTAGCTTTGTCCCCCTATGATTTTCCGTCTGCGGACGGTGATGGGAGAGACGTTTAGCTGTTCGGTGGCTTTGGTCGTTGAAATGAGTTGACCTTTGGACTCTTTGATCCCTGAAGATGGCTGATTGAATAGCCAACGCTCTAAGGGTAGATCTACCAGGACCGCCAGTGTTTTCGCGTGATTTGAATTTCCTACCACCGAATTCGGCGCTTACGGGTGGCGCATTATGGCGGTAGCCATTGGGAGAATAGCAGAGTGCGCAAAGTGCGTGAAGTGTCGCGGACACTGGGAAGGCAGGTTCCAGCACACGAATCTAGCTAGGGCAAATGGTGGCCGGATAGGCAGGTCGTACAGGACGGTCGCCGTATCAAGCTTTAAAGCACTGTCTAGCAGGTCTTTCGATTCCGCCAGTTACAGTGCCCCCGGCAGGATTCGAACCTGCGGCCTTCTGCTCCGGAGGCAGACGCTCTATCCCCTGAGCTACGGGGGCGCACCAAGTACCTGTTGCGCCATGGGGCTTTCGAACAAGCACGGACAGACTAACGCATCCAAGCGGCCGCCCCATCACCGCAATGGATTCGGGGTGGGGGCGCACCAGCCAATAGGATGGACGCTCGTGACCCCCGCTGACCTGGCTGAGCTGCTCAAGACCACCGCCGCCGCGGTGTTGGCCGAGCGCGGGCTCGATGCTGCCGCGCTGCCGCCGACGGTCACCGTGGAACGTCCCCGCAATCCCGAGCACGGCGATTACGCCAGCAACCTGGCGCTGCAGCTGGGCAAGAAGGTCGGTGCCAACCCCCGCGACCTGGCCGGATGGCTCGCTGAGGCGCTGGCCTCCGCCGCCGGCGTCGCGTCGGCCGAGGTGGCCGGACCCGGCTTCATCAACCTGCGCCTCGAGGCTTCGGCGCAGGCCGTCGTCGTCACCAACGTCATCGACGCCGGCGACCGATACGGCCACTCCGACGCGCTGGCCGGGCGCAACATCAACCTGGAATTTGTCTCGGCCAACCCCACCGGGCCGATCCACATCGGCGGGACCCGCTGGGCCGCCGTCGGCGACGCGTTGGGCCGGCTGTTGGCCACACAGGGCGCCGCGGTGGTGCGCGAATACTATTTCAACGACCATGGCGCGCAGATCGACCGGTTCGCCAGCTCGCTGATCGCCGCGGCCAAGGGCGAGCCCACCCCCGAAGACGGGTACGCGGGCGCCTACATCAACGACATCGCCGCTCAGGTGCTGCAGAAGGCGCCCGACGCGCTGAGCCTGCCCGACGGCGAGATGCGCGAGACCTTCCGCGAGATCGGCGTCGACCTGATGTTCACCCACATCAAGGAGTCGTTGCACGAGTTCGGCACCGACTTCGACGTCTACACCCACGAAGACTCGATGCATACCAAGGGCTTGGTCGACCAAGCCATCGGCAGGCTGCGCGAGACCGGCAACATCTACGAGAAGGACGGCGCAACCTGGTTGCGCACCAGCGCCTTTGGTGACGACAAGGACCGCGTCGTCATCAAGAGCGACGGCAAGCCCGCCTACATCGCCGGTGACATCGCCTACTACCTGGACAAGCGCCAGCGCGGCTTCGACCTGGCCATCTACATGCTGGGGGCCGACCACCACGGATACATCGCCCGGCTCAAGGCCGTGGCGGCGGCGTTCGGCGACGACCCGGCCGCCGTCGAGGTGCTCATCGGGCAGATGGTCAACCTGGTCCGTGACGGCCAGCCGGTCCGGATGAGCAAGCGGGCCGGAACGGTGATCACGCTGGACGACCTGGTGGAGGCGATCGGCGTCGATGCGGCGCGCTACAGCCTGATTCGCTCCTCGGTGGACACCCCGATCGACATCGACCTCGCGCTGTGGTCGTCGGCGTCGAATGAAAACCCGGTCTATTACGTGCAATACGCGCATGCCCGACTCTCGGCGCTGGCCCGCAACGCGGCCGAACTCGGCCTGGTCCCCGGCGGCGCCGGTTTTGAAGGCCACCTCGAGCTGCTCAGCCACGACAAGGAGGGGACGCTGCTGCGCACCATCGGCGAGTTCCCGCGGGTGCTCGACACGGCGGCCACCTTGCGCGAACCCCACCGGGTGTGCCGGTACCTGGAAGACCTCGCCGGCGACTACCACCGGTTCTACGACTCCTGCCGGGTCTTGCCGCAGGGCGATGAGCAACCGAGCGACCTGCACACCGCGCGCCTGGCGCTGTGCCAGGCGACCCGCCAGGTGATCGCCAACGGACTGGCGATACTGGGCGTCACGGCTCCGGAGCGAATGTGAACGTTCACCCCGCCGGCCCTCGGCACGCCGAAGAGGCCCGCCACGCCGAAAGCCCGCTGCGCCCGCAATCCCCCGAGGAGTTGCTGCTGCTGGCGCCGAACGTGTGGCCGCGCAACACAGTTCGCAATGACGATGGCGTCGCCGCCATCGCGGGCGTTACGGTGAGCGACCTGGCCCAGGAGTACGGCACCCCGCTGTTCGTCGTCGACGAGGACGACTTTCGGTCCCGCTGTCGCGAGATCGCGACCGCCTTCGGTGGCGGCAAGAACGTGCACTATGCCGCCAAGGCGTTCCTGTGCAGCGAGATCGCGCGCTGGATCGACGAAGAAGGGCTGTCGCTCGACGTGTGCACCGGCGGTGAACTGGCCGTCGCGTTGCACGCCAACTTCCCACCGGAGCGGATCACCTTTCACGGCAACAACAAATCCGTCGCCGAACTGACGGCGGCGGTCAAAGCCGGTGTCGGGCATGTCGTTTTGGACTCGATGATCGAGATCGAACGCCTCGATGCCATCGCGGCCGAGGCGGGCATCGTCCAGGACGTCTTCGTGCGTCTCACGGTCGGCGTCGAGGCGCACACTCACGAGTTCATCTCCACCGCACACGAGGACCAGAAGTTCGGCCTGTCGTTGGCCAGCGGTGTGGCCCTGGACGCCGTGGGCAAGGTATTCGAGACCCAGCACCTGCGGCTGGTGGGTCTGCACAGTCACATCGGTTCGCAGATCTTCGACGTCGCCGGCTTCGAAATCGCCGCGCACCGGGTCATCGGCCTGTTGCACGACGCCGTGGAGCGGTTCGGTGTCGACAAGACGGCGCAGATCTCCACCGTGGACCTCGGTGGCGGGCTTGGCATTTCCTACCTCGCCGCCGACGATCCGCCGCCGATGGGTGAGCTGGCCGCCAAGCTGAGCGCGATTGTGCGCAACGAGTCGGCGGCCGTCGGACTGCCGACCCCGCGGCTGGTGGTCGAGCCCGGGCGCGCGATCGCTGGGCCGGGCACCATCACGCTCTACGAGGTGGGCACCGTCAAGGACGTCGACATCAGCGCCACCGCACACCGGCGCTACGTCAGCGTCGACGGCGGTATGAGCGACAACATCCGCACCGCCCTGTATGACGCGCAGTACGACGCCCGGCTGGTCTCGCGGCTCAGCGATGCGCCGGCGGAGTTGGCTCGTGTCGTCGGAAAGCATTGCGAGAGCGGCGATATCGTGGTGCGCGACACCTGGGTTCCCGGCGATCTGCGGCCCGGCGACCTGCTCGGGGTGGCCGCTACCGGCGCCTACTGCTATTCATTGTCGAGCCGTTACAACATGATCTGCCGCCCCGCCGTCGTCGCGGTGCGCGACGGCCGCGCGCGTCTGATCTTGCGGCGCGAGACGGTCGACGATCTCCTAAGTCTGGAAGTGAGGTGAAACTGTGCCCCGTGACGAAAAGCCGGTCGGTGTAGCGGTACTCGGGTTGGGCAACGTCGGCAGCGAAGTTGTCCGAATCATCGAGGACAGCGCCGATGACCTCGCCGCCCGTGTCGGCGCACCCCTGGTGTTGCGCGGCATCGGAGTGCGCCGCGTCGCCGATGACCGCGGTGTCCCGGTCGAACTGCTCACCGACGACATCGAAGAGCTCGCCGCGCGCGACGACGTCGACATCGTCGTGGAACTGATGGGGCCGGTGGAACCGGCCCGCAAGGCCATCCTGTGCGCCCTCGAGCACGGTAAGTCGGTCGTCACCGCGAACAAGGCGCTGCTGGCCACCTCCACCGGCGAGCTGGCGCAGGCCGCCGAAAGCGCGCACGTTGACCTGTATTTCGAGGCGGCCGTCGCGGGCGCCATTCCGGTCATCCGCCCGCTCACACAGTCGCTGGCCGGCGACACGGTGCTGCGGGTGGCCGGCATCGTCAACGGCACCACTAACTACATCTTGTCCGCGATGGACAGCACCGGCGCCGACTACGACACGGCGCTGGCCGAAGCCAGCGCGCTGGGCTACGCCGAGGCCGACCCCACCGCCGACGTCGAGGGCTACGACGCGGCGGCCAAGGCCGCGATCCTGGCGTCCATCGCCTTCCACACCCGGGTGACCGCCGACGACGTCCACCGCGAGGGCATCACCAAGGTCACCCCGGCCGACTTCGAGTCGGCCCGGGCCCTCGGTTGCACCATCAAGCTGCTGTCCATCTGCGAGCGCATCACGACCGACGATGGCCAAGAACGGGTTTCGGCACGGGTCTATCCGGCGCTGGTGCCGCTGTCACACCCGCTGGCCACGGTCAACGGCGCGTTCAACGCGGTGGTGGTCGAGGCGAAGGCCTCCGGCCGGCTGATGTTCTACGGTCAGGGCGCTGGCGGCGCGCCCACCGCGTCCGCGGTGGCCGGTGACATGGTGATGGCCGCGCGCAACCGGGTGCTGGGCAGCCGCGGGCCGAAGGAATCCAAGTACGCCCAACTGCCCATCGCGCCAATGGGTTTCATCTCCACGCGCTACTACGTCAGCATGAACGTCGCCGACAAGCCCGGCGTGCTGTCCTCGGTCGCGGCCGAATTCGCCAAGCGCGAGGTGAGCATCGCCGAAGTTCGTCAGGAAGGCGTCGCGGACGAGGACGGACGACGGGTGGGCGCCCGCATCGTGGTGGTCACCCACAGCGCCACCGATGCCGCGCTGTCCGAAACCGTGGAGGCGCTGGCCGATTTGGATGTCGTGCAGAGCGTGACCAGCGTGCTGCGACTGGAAGGGACCACCCTATGAGCGCCCCGCGCACCGCCGTCCACAAACCGTGGCCGGGTCTCATCGAGGCCTACCGGGACCGGTTGCCCGTGGGCGACGACTGGACCCCGGTCACCCTGCTCGAGGGTGGCACCCCCCTGATCGCGGCGCGTCGGCTCTCGGAAAAGACCGGCTGCAGCGTGCATCTTAAGGTCGAAGGCCTCAATCCCACCGGCTCGTTCAAAGACCGGGGCATGACGATGGCGGTCACCGATGCGCTGGCGCGCGGTCAGCAGGCGGTGCTGTGCGCGTCCACCGGAAACACCTCGGCGTCGGCGGCGGCCTACGCGGCGCGCGCCGGCATCACCTGCGCGGTGCTGATACCGCAGGGCAAGATCGCGATGGGCAAGCTCGCGCAGGCGGTCATGCACGGCGCCAAGATCATCCAGATCGACGGTAACTTCGACGATTGTCTGGAGTTGGCCCGCAAGATGGCCGCCGACTTCCCGACCATCGCGTTGGTCAACTCGGTCAACCCGGTGCGCATCGAGGGCCAGAAGACGGCGGCGTTCGAGATCGTCGACGCGCTGGGAACCGCGCCCGACGTGCACGCCCTGCCGGTCGGCAACGCGGGCAACATCACCGCGTACTGGAAGGGATACACCGAGTATCACCACGAAGGGCTGATCGAGAGGTTGCCGCGCATGCTGGGCACCCAGGCGGCCGGTGCGGCCCCGCTGGTGCACGGCGCGCCGGTCAAGAACCCGGAGACCATCGCGACCGCCATCCGCATCGGCGCGCCCGCGTCGTGGACGGCGGCCGTTGACGCGCAGCAGCAATCGAATGGCCGGTTCCTGGCCGCGACCGACGAGGAGATCCTGGCCGCCTATCACCTGGTGGCCGAGTCCGAAGGCGTGTTCGTCGAACCGGCCTCGGCGGCCAGCATCGGCGGACTGCTCAAGGCCGTCGACGACGGTTGGGTGGCTCGCGGGTCGACGGTCGTGTGCACGGTGACCGGCAACGGCCTCAAGGACCCCGACACCGCGCTGCGCGACATGCCGACCGTGACCCCGCTGCCGGTCGACCCGGGCTTGGTGGTCGAAAAGCTGGGGCTGACCTGACAAATGTGCGCGCTCGCAACGAAGGGCTGTTGATGACCCCGATGCTGCCCGCGGGGCTGGTGGCCAGCGCGGTGGTGTCGGCGTCGAGCGCCAACCTCGGTCCCGGCTTCGACAGCATCGGCCTGGCGTTGAGCCTCTATGACGAAATCACCGTCGAAACAACCGA
Source organism: Mycobacterium sp. 1482292.6 (assembly GCF_001672995.1). Classification (NCBI taxonomy): domain Bacteria; kingdom Bacillati; phylum Actinomycetota; class Actinomycetes; order Mycobacteriales; family Mycobacteriaceae; genus Mycobacterium; species Mycobacterium sp. 1482292.6. Next base: position 38,117 of record NZ_LZKV01000266.1, read on the forward strand.
TTCCGGCTTGGTGGTGTTGGTCGAGGGCGAGGGGGCGGGTCAGCTGCCGGTAGGTCCGGAGCACCTGGTGGTGCGTGCCGTGGAATGTGGGCTGCGGGCCGTCGGGGTCCGCGCACCGGGCCTTCTGGTGCGTTGCCGCAACGCCATCCCGCATTCGCGCGGCCTCGGCTCGTCCGCGGCCGCGGTGGTTGGCGGGCTGGCGGCCGCTAATGGCCTTGTCGCACAGGCGGATTCAAATCCCCTCAGCGAGACCCAGCTGATCCAGCTGTCCTCGGAGTTCGAGGGTCATCCCGACAACGCGGCGGCCGCCGTCCTGGGCGGTGCGGTCGTGTCGTGGGTGGACCGCGGTGGTGATCGCCCCGCGTACGCGGCGGTGCCGCTGCGACTGCACCCCGATATCCACCTGTACTCCGCGATTCCCGAGGAACGCTCGCTCACCGCCGAGACCCGCGTGCTGCTGCCCGCGCAGGTCAGCCACGAGGACGCCCGCTTCAACGTCAGTCGCGCGGCGTTGCTGGTGGTGGCGCTGACCGAGCGCCCCGACCTGCTCATGGCGGCGACCGAGGACGTGTTGCACCAGCCGCAGCGCGCACCGGCCATGCCGGCCTCGGCGGAATATTTGCGGCTGCTGCGGCGTCATAACGTTGCGACGACGCTCTCCGGGGCCGGACCATCGCTGATTGCGCTGACCACGGCGTCGGAGCTCCCCTCCGAAGTGGTGGAGTACGGGGCGACACACGGATTTGCCATCACCAAAATGACGGCTGGCGAACCTGTTCGCTGGAGCCCGGGGGTCACCGTCGTCGGTTGATCCACAGCGTGGCCGGAGGGTTTGCTTGCTTCCGACAGGGATGGGGGCTATCCTCGGAGCCGTCCAGCAATCGCAGCATCTGCATCTGCATCCATACTGCCTTGCCGCTAGGACAACACCAATTCTTCTTGTGGACGAGGTTCGCCGTTTACTCCGCCGATCCAGGCGATCACCGTTGCAGAGTCGATGATTGGGCGCACTCGGCAATTGCCTGAATGCAACGAACCCCCCGTATGACCTGATCAGCGGGGGAAGAAAGGAAATCCGTGACTGATACGGACCTGTTCACGGCTGGCGAAAACACTGACGCCAATCAACTGTCGAACGCCGTGACTGACACTCCAGACGCGAAACCCGCCGTCTCGGGAGGTGCACTGTCCACGATGGTGCTGCCCGAGCTGCGCGCGCTGGCCAATCAAGTTGGCGTCAAAGGGACGTCGGGCATGCGTAAGAACGAACTGATCGCCGCGATCAAAGAAGTCCGGGGACAGGCCAATGGCGTTCCGGCCAATGGCACCAAGACCGCTGAGGACAGCGGCAAGTCGGACATCAACGACAACGCCAAGAACGGCACCGACAGCGCAGAAGCGCCGGCCGCCAAGGGCGACCAGAACGGCGCCAGCACCGAGACGCCCCGCCGCGAACGACGCGGCGCCTCCCGCGAGGCCGGTTCGGCCGGCCGCGGCAACGACGAGGCCGACCGCGAGGGCTCGGGCGGCCGTGACGGCGCAGCCACCGGTGAGGCCGAGCGGCGCCAGAAGCCCAAAAACGACAACCAGAACGACGACCGCGGCCAGGACGGCGGCGGCAACGACCAGGATCAGAACTCGGGCGGCCAGCAGGGCCGCGGCGGCTCCAACCAACAGGACGACGACGGCGAGGGCCGTCAGGGCCGGCGGGGACGCCGCTTCCGCGACCGCCGCCGCCGGGGCGAGCGATCCGGCGAGGGTGGCGACACCGAACTGCGCGAGGACGACGTCGTCCAGCCGGTAGCCGGCATCCTTGACGTTCTCGACAATTACGCCTTCGTGCGCACCTCCGGCTACCTGGCCGGCCCGCACGACGTCTACGTGTCGATGAACATGGTGCGCAAGAACGGCCTCCGTCGCGGTGACGCCGTCACCGGCGCGGTCCGCGTGCCCAAGGAAGGCGAACAGCCCAACCAGCGGCAGAAGTTCAACCCGTTGGTGCGCCTGGACAGCGTCAACGGCGGCTCGGTCGAGGACGCCAAGAAGCGTCCCGACTTCTCCAAGCTGACGCCGTTGTACCCCAACCAGCGCCTGCGTCTGGAGACCACCAGCGACCGGCTGACCACCCGGGTCATCGACCTGATCATGCCGATCGGCAAGGGCCAGCGCGCGCTGATCGTGTCGCCGCCCAAGGCCGGTAAGACCACGATCCTGCAGGACATCGCGAACGCGATCACCAAGAACAACCCGGAATGCCACCTCATGGTCGTGCTCGTCGACGAGCGTCCCGAGGAGGTCACCGACATGACCCGCTCGGTCAAGGGTGAGGTCATCGCATCGACGTTCGACCGGCCGCCGTCCGACCACACCTCGGTCGCCGAGCTGGCGATCGAGCGGGCAAAGCGGCTGGTCGAGCAGGGCAAGGACGTCGTCGTGCTGCTGGACTCGATCACCCGCCTCGGGCGCGCGTACAACAACGCGTCGCCGGCGTCGGGCCGGATCCTGTCCGGTGGTGTCGACTCCACCGCGTTGTACCCGCCCAAGCGGTTCCTGGGTGCGGCCCGCAACATCGAGGAAGGCGGATCGCTGACCATCATCGCCACCGCGATGGTCGAGACGGGCTCCACCGGTGACACGGTCATCTTCGAGGAGTTCAAGGGCACCGGTAACGCCGAGCTGAAGCTGGACCGCAAGATCTCCGAGCGGCGGGTCTTCCCCGCGGTCGACGTCAACCCGTCCGGTACGCGCAAGGACGAGCTGCTGCTCTCGCCGGACGAGTTCGGCATCGTGCACAAGCTGCGCCGCGTGCTGTCGGGGCTGGACTCACACCAGGCCATCGACCTGCTGATGTCGCAGCTGCGCAAGACGAAGAACAACTACGAGTTCCTGGTCCAGGTGTCCAAGACGACCCCCGGGATGGACAACGACTAACCCGGTCCGCCGGCGGCCGCGACACATAAACCACGCACCCGACACGCCGCGTGCGATCGTCGTGGTCTATGTCTCGCGCCGGCCACCCACGGGCCGGGAATGCCAGGGGGCGTCCCCGTGTTTTGGGAGGACAGGGGTTGACCTGGCATAATCACGCTCGACACGATCGAAGAGGAATCATGAAAGCTGACATTCACCCCGCCTACGCGGAGACCACGGTGCTCTGCGGTTGTGGCAACACCTTCCAGACGCGCAGCACAAAGGACGGCGGCCGCATCGTCGTCGAGGTCTGCTCGCAGTGCCACCCCTTCTACACCGGCAAGCAGAAGATCCTGGACAGCGGTGGCCGGGTGGCCCGCTTCGAGAAGCGCTACGGCAAGCGCAACGCCGGAGCTGCTGCCGACAAATAGCTCGGATACCGACGCCCGAACTGTGCGACTCCTCGCACGGGCCGGGCGTCGGTTTGCGTTTGCGGCAACGACGGGCGAAACGGGGCAGGAGGTAAGGCAGTGACCAAACCGGTACAGACCATAGACGTGCTGCTGGCCGAGCACGCCGACCTCGAACGCCGGCTGGCCGACCCCGAATTGCACAGCAATCCCGACGAGGCGCGCAAGGCCGGACGCCGGTTCGCCCGGCTGGCCCCAATCGTGGGCACCTACCGCAAGTTGGCGGCCGCCCGCGACGACTTGGAGACGGCGCGAGAGCTGGCCGCCGACGACGCCTCCTTCGCCGCCGAGGTCACGGATCTGGAAGCCCAGGTGGCCGAGCTGGACACCCAGCTCACCGACATGCTGGCCCCGCGCGACCCGCATGACGCCGACGACATCGTCCTCGAAGTGAAATCCGGTGAGGGCGGCGAAGAGTCGGCCTTGTTCGCCGCCGACTTGGCCCGGATGTACATCCGCTACGCCGAGCGGCACGGCTGGAC